>NZ_KE386884.1:45004-51259 GCF_000429305.1 Desulfovibrio inopinatus DSM 10711 | reverse complement strand
GGAAGTCCATCGTATAGAGCGACCTATCAAACGAGCCGTTTGTTCAAGAGAAATCCCCATTTCTAAAGGAAAAATAACAGCCTGGAGCTGACGGAGTTCGTCGACAGTCTTCGCTTTGTTTAAAGCGCGTTTGGCTTGTTCAAGAAGCTCGTTGCCTTTCGGAATTCGTCCCATATGTATCTCCTTACGAAGAGCTACTATGGCATACTGGAGTTAGAATTGGAATTATGTGGGATGCACCGCAACGCGGACGGCTCACGGGATCAACGACACGACTGGCGCGGTCGCTGGGATTATCGGTGGAAGAATTCACCACGTTTCTCCATGAGGCCCGCGAAACCGGATTGGCTGATGTCACTGTACATCACGACGATGTCACGAACGATAATGACGACATTATCTTGGTGAATCGGCGTATGCTCCGTGAACATAATGTCAAATATAATGCTGCATTACGCAAGAAACGTCAGCGTGAACGCGATAAAGCCGGCGGTGCGGTTCGGCCGTGTCACTCCAATGTCACGCCTCCTTCTTCATCTTCTTCTCCATCTCCAAAGAAAGAGAGAGAAAAAAGCCGAGCGGCTACGGGGTCGCCAGCACAAAGTACGTCTCTGCCTGATTCAGCGTCAAATCATGCCGAGGCCGGGAATTATAGCTCGGAATTTCTCCAGTTCTGGAAGGCCTATCCCAACAAAGCGAATCAGGACGATGCCTGGTTCGTGTGGCAAGAGTTGGGGAGAGCGGGACAACGACCATCTGTCCACGATATGCACGCCGCCATCTCGGCACAACGTGGTTCATCTCGTTGGCAGCAACAGGGCGGGCGTTTTATCCCGGACCCGGCCAACTGGCTGCGAAAACGCCGCTGGCGTGACGCTTTGCCGCCAGCCGTCAAGGAATCCTCTGCAGTGGTGACATCATCGCATACCACCACGACCAATTTGCCGAAACCTCGATCCTACGCCCAATGTCAGGACGCTGAACGGCGCAGTCAGGCAGTGTTTGCGTTGCGGTACATGAAGCATCAGCAGTTGAGCGAATCACCCGAGAGCGCGCATGATGAACGTCTTGCTCATGATCATCTCCCACCAATACCTTCTACCACGCATGTGCAACGCGGCGTCTGATGACTGTTTTAGCGGTCCAAGAAAATAGTATGGCTGCCCCTCAGGTCGATATGACGATACGCATGAGGAACAGAGTTTACTGCTTACCAACTCAACCAGGAGTGTATTTCTTATGCCGAACCGCGCAACCATTGCCGGCGAAATTGCCAAATGCAGCTTGCTCTTTCCCAAACGGAGCAATGCCGAACTCGAAGCACTCACCGCACTGTGGGGCGAAGCGTTGGATGATCTCACCGACGACGAACTCGTCTTTGCCTGTGCCATGGCCAGAAAGCGATGCAAATTTTGGCCGACCCCGGCCGAACTGTTGGAGTTTCATGAAAAGACGCAATCACGATACGAGGCGACGTATATTCCTCTGCCCGAATCACCAGAGGTCATGGCCGAAATAGCGCAAAGAAACGCAGAGCGCGCCAGAACATTGCGAGAAGCGCTGGCTACGGGAATACGACCGGATTGGGTCGGCGTTATGGAGGCGATGGATGTGAAATGCGAAGATGCGAGACGTGAGACTTGAAGGTCGATCATTTCCTTATGTTTCTTAAAGGAGGTCTATTGGAATGCGAAGGCTATAACATGTTCAATTTATTGATTTGTTGTGTCGCCTTTTATTCTGGCGATATTTTTCGGTTCATCGCAGATGATGGTTTGATGTTCAAAGTCTTCTGTACAAAAAATGCCCAGAAAATATTCGATGAGACTACTATGTTGAGTCATTATGTTGATTTATTGCTGTAAAATCCTGTTGAAGTAGTATACGATTGCCAAAAGAGAAAGCAATGAAATATTTCATAAATATAGTCGAGTATTGAGATGAATGAAGGGAGGCAGTATGAGGCATGCCGAGAAAACCAAAGCGCAACTGCTTGCCGAAATTGAAAGAGCAGAGCAACGTATACGCGAGCTCGAATCTCTTGTGCCTCCAACTCAAGATGAATTTAAAGCTGCTCCAGCGAACGATACCGCACACTGCGCTGATTATTTCCGAATTCTTGTGAACACTATTCCAGATCTCGTTTGGCTTAAAGATCCGCATGGTATTTATCTTGCGTGCAATCCTACATTTGAACGCTTCTTTGGAGCGAAAGAATCAGAAATTATTGGTAAAACTGATTATGACTTTGTTTCAAAAGAGCTTGCCGATTTCTTTCGTCAGCATGACAAAAGGGCAATGGCCGCAGGAAAGCCCAGTATAAATGAAGAGACATTGACGTTTGCTGATTCCGGTAAAACGGGTTTTTTTGAAACAATAAAAACACCCATGACCGATGTAGATGGAAAGTTGATCGGCGTACTTGGCGTTGCGCGAGATATTACTGATTTGAAGCGAGCCAATGACGCTCTTGAAAAACGCATGATCGCGCTCACAAAACCTCTTGATAATGCTGAAAATGTTGAATTTGAAGATTTATTTAATCTCGACGACATTCAGCGCCTCCAAGATGAATTTGCACAAGCCACCGGTGTTGGCTCTATGATTACACATCCAGATGGAACTCCCATCACACGGCCGAGCAATTTTTGTCGGTTATGCATGGATATTATTCGAAAAACAGAAAAAGGACGAGCGAACTGCTTTCGTTCGGATGCAATTCTCGGCCAGTTGAAAGACGATGGGCCGACGATTCAAACTTGTATGAGTGGAGGCTTATGGGATGCTGGAGCGGGCATTGCCATTGGCGGGCATCATGTCGCCAATTGGTTAATAGGCCAGGTGCGCGATGAAAGTCAGACAGAAGAGAAGATGCGCGCTTATGCTCGCGAAATTGGCGCTGATGAAGATGAAGTTGTTCTCGCATTTTTTGAAGTCCAATCCATGCCGCGTGAACAGTTCGAGAGCATCTCCATGGTTTTGTTCACTCTTGCAAATCAACTTTCCAAGATTGCATATCAAAACATACAACAAGCCCGCTTTATCAATGATCTCAAACAGACGAAGTCGGAATTGGCAACAACGCGGCATTATCTCTCGAATATCATTGATTCCATGCCTTCTTTGCTCATTGGTGTCGATCCGCAATGCCGGGTAACGCTATGGAATATGAAGGCGGAAACAACCGCAAGAATTCATGCCAATGAAGTGCTTGGAAAAAATCTGACAGACGTATTACCGCGATTGGCCGGTGAACTGGACCGCATACACGAAGCATTGCGTACGCGAACGTCGATGACGGATTCGTTGCAGACTGTACGAGAAGGAAAAGTTTGCCATGAGAATATTACCATCTATCCTTTGATTGCCAATAACGTCGAAGGTGCCGTTTTACGAGTCGATGATGTGACAGAGCGCATTCAGCTTGAACAGATGATGGTTCAGTCTGAAAAGATGATGTCCGTCGGGGGGCTTGCTGCTGGAATGGCCCACGAAATAAACAATCCATTGGCTGGAGTGTTGGGCTATGCGATCAATATTAAAAAACGTATTTTCGGTGACTTGAAAAAGAATAAAACCGTGGCTGCCGAATGCGGTATTTCTTTAGAAGACGTTCGCGAATATTTGAAACGAAGAGACATCCCGAAAATGCTCGATGGCATTCACGAAGCTGGAGCGCGTGCGGCGTCTATTGTATCAAATATGTTAAGTTTCAGCAGGAAGAGTGAAAGAAAGCTCAATATGTTTAGCATGAGCAGTCTTCTCGACAACACGCTGGAACTTGCGGCAAGCGATTATAATTTAAAAAAGTATTACGACTTCAAAAAAATCGTGATTATACGAGAATATGAGGCCGATGTTCCTCATGTTTTTTGCGACGCGAATGAGATACAGCAAGTCTTTTTGAATGTCCTCAAGAATGGCGCTGAAGCCATGGCGGAGAAAACATACACGGACGTCGAACCATGTTTGGTCTGCCGCGTCAAAAAAGACAATGATATGGTTGTCGCAGAGATTGAAGACAACGGTCCTGGCATAGAGGAAGATATCCGTAAGCGCGTGTTTGAACCGTTTTATACGACAAAAGAAGTTGGGAAAGGGACAGGGCTTGGACTGTCCGTGTCGTACTTCATTGTGACGAATCAACATCGTGGAAGTATGGACGTGGAATCTGTTCCAGGTGAATGGACTCGTTTCATCATCAAGCTTCCATTCAATGAGGGGAGGGCTAATGTCGTACAAAATCCTGATTCTTGACGATGATCTGCAGGTGCGCGACAGCCTCGCGATGAGCCTTGAAGATGAAGGGTTCACCGTTTTCCAAGTCGGGAGTTCGGAAGACGCTCTCGATTTTTTGAAAACTGACAGCGTTGACCTCATCATTGTCGATGTGCGTTTGCCCAATATGAACGGTCCGGATTTTATTCAAATCGCCCGAAAAATACGGCCCGAGCTGAAGTATATTGTATACACCGGATCGCCTGAGTACCAGGTACCCGAGGAATTGACCATTGGCGCCAATGTCTCAAACTCCGTATTTTTGAAACCATTGTGCGAATTCGAATCCTTAAATTCGGAAATATTGCGCATGATAGAGGGAACATAAGCATATTCTCATGATGTTCTTGAGACGATGAACGCGCATCCGAAAGCAGGATAGCTCATTCAGCGATTGCAGCAACAGCATATCGTGTTTATATTGACAAGTTGTGGTCACCTATGTCTTGTGAACAAAGACAGGTGTGTTGTATGGAGCCACTCCATTGCATTGCAATGGGAAGTCAATCCTCTTTGCAAGGATGCGCGATACAATGAAATCTCACATCATTTGGCGAGCTCTCGCCCTTGTATTCTTTTTGTTTATTCCGCTGGCGGCACACGCTGCAACTGACTTTACCAATGGTATCAATGCCACCTACTGGTGCGCCTGGGGTGGCAACACCTCGTACAGCGTTGCTGGGAAACAGATTCAATCGAGCGCGGTGGATATGGATGTCGTCAATGCATGCTATAATGTCATTATTACAGCATTTATTGTCACCGACGATGAGGGTAACTATATCCTGGCGCTCAAAGACCCCGGTTCTCAGGGCACGTCATATTACACCGAACAGCAAGTCAAAGACATGATTGCCGCCTCCAAGGCGCAGGGGCGGAAAGTGATAGTTTCGCTCGGGGGGCAATATTTTGATCTGAGCATGAAAACCCAGGACGATGTCACCACGTTTGTGACGCAGACAAAACATATCGTCGATACCTACGGCTTTGAGGGCATTGACCTGGACCTTGAAACCGGCGTGCTCAGTTCCATCGACGCCAGCCTGATGGGCCAGGCGGTTATGGCCGTTGTCAATTTTTACCGGGGCCAGGGCCAGGATTTCTGGCTGACCGCTGCGCCGGAGTGGTGTTATATCGTGCCGTTCATGTATGGCACCGGACAATGGGCTTCCCATTCGCTGGCCGGTACGTTTTATGTCGATCTCATCAGTGCCATCGGCATAGAGAATTTCACCTCCATCTGGCCCCAGCTCTACAACCAAGGACCAGCCAACGGCGTCGCCGGACCGGACAACGACGAGCAGGGCTTTCCCGCCAAGGTCGTCCCCACGGACGGCATGGACAAATTCATGAGCGCGTTCGCCTGGGCCGCCTCCACGAGTGCAGGATACGCCGCCAACGGCAGCATCGGCGTCCTCATCCCCGAAAACAAACTCGTCCTGGGCATCCCGGCAACAGAAGGCGCCGCCGGCGGAGAAATGACCTACATCGCCACGCCAACCCTCATCACCAACGGCTGGAGCCTCATGCAAAACAACCACAACACCATCGCCGGTTTCATGAACTGGAGCGTCGACTGGGACGCCCTCACCATCAACGACGGCGACTTGTCTGCTGGCTACACCCACACCCCCTGGGAGACGGGACTCGCCGTGGCGAGTCTTTTTGATGGTGGAACGGTGAGTGTGCCGCTTGCGGCTATTTTGTTGGTGGTGGAGTGATGGGGGGGGAGCTCCCGACAACCTGCTTGCTAAGATGCTTCTTCATCCCAAGCATAACCAGGAAGGAGGAGGGGGCGTGTTGAGAAATTCGTCTATGCAGGCGTCAAAGTCGTCTTGGAGTAGTCGAGACGCTTCTTCACGGGAAATGTTGCAGTGGAGGTGGAGCCAGGTTCTGAAAGCAACGCCGAAGTTCTGACCGTATGCTTCGGGGAGCTGTTGCACAAGCTGCAGATAAAGAAAGGCAGATTCGTGCGCC
>NZ_KE386884.1:0-44126 GCF_000429305.1 Desulfovibrio inopinatus DSM 10711 | reverse complement strand
GTGACGGCTTCTTCACTGGCCTCCAAGGCCTGTTGGTGTCGGCCGAGGTCGCCGTATCGTACGGCTAGATTCTGGAGATTTCTTGCGAATTCAGCCTGTGATAAAATTTCGTTTCTATTTTTCTTTCTGAACAATGTGAGCAGACGCCTTAACCAGCCGCGAGCAGGGTTGGGCGTGACCAATTGTACGTGTTTGACGATGCGTTCTTGCCATGCTGCCGCCTGGACTCGCAGAGCATGGGTATCATCTGGTAAAGATGCAACCAGCTCTTGTAACATGGGGAGTGGCAAATCTTCGCGATTGCCCACGGCTTCTATCCAATGAAGAGCACGTGTTTGTTCTTGTGGCGGAGTTCCTCCTGTCGTCGAGGCAAAATCTTGAATTGTTCGGATCAGACTGACGGCCGTTGCGCGTGGGGCGTAATCAAAGGCACTGATCGCAGCCTTCGTGCTTCCGGTTTCATCATGATTTGCCAAATTGCAGAGCACAAACGCTTCTCCGACAATATCAGGTTGGATGGGAGCGATGCCGTTATCTTCTCCTGGAAGTATCTGTTTGATGTGCGTGGTAAGCATCGCCGTATCCACGGAATCAAAAACAAGCTGTTCTTTTTCTTGCTGGATGATGTGTTTGACATGCTCGCTCGCTATACCACCGCATAATGTAGCAAACGCGGCGATATGGCACAGGAACGTGGTTGAGGCGGACTCTTCATGCAGGCCATGAGTGAAGCGTTTTCGCTCGTGTTCAGCAATCTTCATCGCCAAATCCGTGCGTCGTAGACTCAAAATATGGTGCAAACCGCCCTGTTCATGCATGACCATGGCCGCCATCATGAGATAGAGAGGGGCTGCGGTCCAGTCGGTCTTGTGGAGTATAGTTTTGAGGGTGTCATCATCTGCTGGCAACGAAACCGTGCTCCTCAGTCGGTCAAGCATCGCTTGCAGAATGGCGCGTTGGGCGGTGATGTCGTTGAGTCCGGGAAGACGAATGGGGGCGGTGTCGAGGAGAGCGCTTGGTCCGTGTGGCGCAATTCCGATGAATCCCGACGCAAAGACTCGCTCCAGCCAACCGCTGTCTTTATCCGCATGGCGTTCGAGCAAGATAATACGAAGTGGAAAACGGGACGTTCTCACCGTGCAGAGTTGGGCCAGCCACTTCTTCAGTACGTCCGCCATGGTCAAAGCGTAGTCGAACACAAGAAGGGTTGGTGTATTCCATCCCCAATCGACCAAGTTGGTCTGGTTCATGAAGCGGATTGCTTCATCACTGCTGACAAATCCGGCTTTCCACGCAAGCGAAGACTCGTGTCCATTCGTTGGCCATGCGGTTGCGTTCAATCGTCGACACAATTCCAACCCAAAGCGCGTTTTGCCCACCCCAGCCTTGCCATGAAGAACCCGGACTGAGACCGGTTTGTCTGCATGGTGCGTTGTTGCCCAATGCTGAAAACCGTCGATGAGATCATTGCGTCCGATAAACGCGGTTGATTCTTGTCCCGGTTGCAACATTGCCGCCGTGTTGACGTCCTGTTCCAGACTTTGCGGCGATGGTGGTTCGGGGGAAGGGGCATGGACATGCAAGACCGGCTTGGGACCGGACACGCTATTGTTGTCCCCGAAGATTTGAATAATTGTAGCCCCTCCGCCAGCCGTCGCAGTTTGCGTGTGGGAAACGGAAGTCGAGTGATCTGTCATGCGTATGGCCTTGTCTGGGCTTCGGTTCTGTGTTTCCGATTCTTATGACAGAATGCGCGTAGCCTTAGCAACGTGTTTGATGTGTGAAAAAAGCGCATGCTGAAGAGAAGAATAGGGTGGCACGCGATATGCTCCCGTTGTGGAAGTGGCATATTTCTCGTATAGTATACTGTCTATACAAAATGCCATTTTTAAGGAGAACATTATGGATATCAACGCGCTTGTAGAGTGGACGATGCCGTGTCTTGTTGCGGCTCAAACCGGGGCGCTTGATGCGTTGAAAACAAAGCTGAAAGGAGCATCGACAGCTCTCGTCAAAACCGTGTGGGACACGGTTGCCGCTCGTTTCAAGAAGGATGGGGAGTCGGCCGTCAAAGAATTGGAAGGTCTCAAACAGAAACCCGATGATACGCAAGCCCAACAGAGCGTACAAGATCGCCTTGTCTTTCTCTTGAAAGACGCTGCGTTCTTGGCTGAACTTCAACAGCTTTTCGCTGGGCATACTCAAATGATGGATAATTCCATTCACCAAAACGCCACTGCCAACGGTATCAACAACACAATCAATCAAATCGTCGGGAACGGCAATCGCGTTGGCTGAGAGCAAAGTCTTGAGGCTTGGGATGTTCACAGCACCTCAAAGGAACGACGTTTTCCTCGCTGGTGACGGTCGAGGCGCAGTGTCGTTATAGCTTTTCCTTCACTCCCGCCGAAGATACGTCTTCAAATCTTTCATCACCAGAAAAAGACGATAGGGATCAGTTGGGCTTGGGTCGAAGTTGAAGTGTTCGTAAAAGGCTTTTGCTGCGTCATCTTTGGCAACGACAAAGAGGGCGCGTATTCCGGCGATATCTGCGGCTTGGATTGTGCGGAGAAGAGCGTCTTTGAGGAGGCCTTTTCCTAGGCCATGCCTTTGTTCTCGCACATCCACGGCGAGACGGGCCAAGACCATCACCGGGACGAGGTGGCGGGCAAGCCCCTTTGCGACGCGTTCCGGAACCGTGCGGTGTTCCACGCCGCCGACAGCCAAGCTGTAGTAGCCCACCACGAGATCTCCGCGGGTGGCAACATAGGTTTGGGCGCTATGGGCTTGTTGGCTGGCGAGAGCATAGCGTTTCAGATATCGATTGAATTCTTCGTATCCACAGTCAAATGGTCCTGTGTCGTGCGTTTTGCACAACTTTTTGATCGGCGAGAGAGGGGCCGTTACCTTCACTCGAAGACACTCGGTTCGTTGAGGAGCGCTTCAAGACGAGGTTTCGAGGTCGTCGGGGCATCGAGAGCCGTTTGAAATGCTGTCCATTCCGTATCTTTCAATTGAAACAACCGCTGTTCCGTCACAATTTCGGTTGCTTCGGCAAGAGCGACATCTAAAATAAATTCCGTCACCGTCTTGCTTTTGGCGGCGGCGGCCTCCTGCAATAGGCGTTTGACATGCGCCGTCGTGCGAATGTCTATAAGTTCCGACTTGGGTTCGGTTCTCAGAGGCATGGTAATGCTCCTCATAGAGTTCCACGATTCGTGTTGTTTGGTGGACAATGTCCGGACACTAGAAACATAGCCCCCACACGAGAAGAGTCAATGGGCAAGTTGAGATGCTGCAGAATTTTCGTTCGTCTCACTCCGTCGACCTCTATTCACACCCCCTTCACCCGACCGAAGTCCCCCATACCACAGCGTAGGCCGTACTTCTTCCTCCGCCGGGTAATGCTTCGAGCAGTCCCTTGTGGAGCATATCATCGATTTCTCTCCAGGCAGTGGAGCGGGACGTTTTGGTCATTCGCATGTATTTTTTCGTGGTCAGGCCGCCTTCGAATTTGCCGGGTCCGGCGTCGAGGAGGCGGTTGAGGACTTTCTTTTGTCGTTCGTTGAGAATGACCTCGGTGTGGCACTTCCAGAATTTTGCTTTGAGCAAGATGGTGTTCAGCACTTCGCCGGTGGTTTCTATGGCACGTTCCAGACTGCCGAAAAACCAGATGAGCCATTCCGTGCAATCACCGTTTCCTTTTTGCGTACGCTCCAGGATGTCGTAATAGGTATGACGTTCTTTCATGATTTGGGCGGAGAGACTGTAGAAACGCATTCCAGTCTTTTCATCTTGCGCGAGTGCCATATCGGCAAGGCTTCGTGCTAATCGACCATTTCCATCGTCGAAGGGGTGGAGTGTAATAAAATGGAGATGTGCCAGTGCGGCGCGAATGATACCGTCGAGCGTGTTTCGGCTTGTGGTCCACCAGGTGAGGAACTGTCGCATGTCCTCGGGAAGCCCATCTGCTGGAGGAGCCTCATAATGCACACGTTGCTTCCCGAATGGTCCGGAGACGACCGCCATGGGCGTGTTGCGCCACGCCGAAACACGAATGCGTTGAAGGCCGGAATGTGCAGTTGGAAAAAGGGCTGCATGCCAACCGAAAAGCCGCTCTTCTGTGAGTGGATCATCATAATTGCGCGTGGCATCAAGCAACACTTGGACAAGCCCGTCGACCGCTCTGTCTGCTGGGCGTAGTCCGGTGTATGGCAAACCAAGATGGAGGGCAATAGACGAGCGAACGCCTTCTCTGTCCAACGTTTCTCCTTCAATTGCCGCTGTTTGCATGGCGTCTTCCTCAACGGCAAGCGCCGATGCCCGTAAGCCTTCGTCAACATCAAGAGAGGCAATGGTTCCGAGAAATCGACCTTGGATTTTTCGAACGTGTGCCAAAGGCTGCAACAACGTATCAGAATCCCACGTCAATTGCGGCCAATGACGGTGTTGCCAGACATATTGAGGCATATATCCTCCATAATCGCTTCATAATATGAAGCGATTATGGAGTGAAATTGTTTCACATTCAAGAAAAATTGTTTCTTCGCTGGGTTTGCTCTCCAAGTTTTTGTGTTGACAATGATAATCAATTTCAATAAATCCTCCTCAAAAACGGGAGGCAAAAGAGATGCAACCGTCAGCTATAGAGAAGGCTTTGGGAGTCTTGTTGGAACTGCGCCAGCCCACGTTCTTGTGGGGGCCGCCTGGGGTGGGGAAGAGTCAGGTGGTGGCACAGGTCGCGGCTCGTAAGGGGTTGGACCTGGTGGATATTCGCGCCGTCTTACTTGATCCGGTGGATTTGCGTGGCGTGCCGGCATTCAATGAGGCGGGGGAAACCGTGTGGCGGCCGCCGTCGTTTCTCCCCAAGCGCGGGCAGGGCGTGTTGTTTCTCGACGAACTCAACACCGCTCCACCACTTGTTCAAGCGGCCTGCTACCAGCTTATTCTTGATCGTCGCCTCGGGGAGTACATTTTGCCGGATGGGTGGACCGTGATTGCCGCGGGCAATCGTGAATCCGATCGAGCAGTCACGCATCGCATGCCGTCCGCCCTTGCCAACAGAATGGTCCATCTCGACGTGGAACCCGATATTGACGACTGGTTGGTTTGGGCCAAGCATAACGGAGTAGATCCGCGTATCCGTGCGTTTCTGCGTTTTCGTCCGAAGCTGTTGCATGCTTTTGATCCGAAGGCGAATGCAAAGGCGTTTCCGACACCGCGTTCGTGGGCATTTGTTTCTCACATCGTGAGTGTTCCTTCGGATGTGAACATCTTGTCCGCGCTGATTAGCGGCGCGGTCGGGCAGGGGGCCGCCGCCGAGTGCATGGAGTTTTTGCGCATTTGCGATAGCATGCCGACCCCCAACGAAGTGATGGCAAATCCGGAAACGGTTCCTCTTCCCGACGATCCTGCCGTGGTGCTTGCTCTGTGCGAGGCCGTCTCACGGGAAGCCTCCTGCGCGACCATGCCGGATATTGCTCGGTTTGCCTCGCGCTTACCCGTTGAATTCAGTGTGTTGCTGATGCGCGAAGCCGCGTTTGTCGAACCCGACATTGTGGAAACCGAGGCGTTCAAGGGCTGGGCTTGTGCCAATAGCGATGTTCTTGTGTAGCGATGGATACGAACGCACGTATGAAAATGATCAAGGCGAGAAGCGATCTCGTGTTGAATCATCCTTTTTTTGCCAGTTTGGCCCTGCGGCTCACCTTGCGTGAAGACACAACATGTCGGAACGCATGGACCGACGGCAACGTCCTGGCCTACAATCCCGCATATATCAATGCGTTGCCGCTGGAGAAGGTGCGCGGGGTGCAATGCCACGAGGTGTTGCATTGTGCCTGCTTGCATCATTTGCGTCGGGGGGATCGCGATACAACGTTATGGAACAAGGCCTGCGATTATGCCATCAATCCGCTACTGATCGAAGCTGGCGTTGAGTTGCCCAGTGGATTCTTGCACGATGCAGCCTACGAGGGGAAAAGCGCCGATGCCATTTATCGTCATCTCATCACCCGTCACGAAGAAAACAAAGCCGGTGCCACGGACGGAGCCGACGAAGACAAAGAGACAACCCAGGACATCGAGGGTTCCGGGAGTTCGTCCGGAGGGACCACCCAGGACGACGACGCCAGCACGTCCGTTGGGCAAGACAGCGATGCGCACGCGGATTCATCCTCCAGTGCTTCAGGCACGTTCAGCGAAGAAGGTAACGTTGCCCAAGAACATGGTGATGGTTCCGGGCTCATCGGTGAAGTGCGCGATGCCGCTACCAATGACAACGGTGATGGTGATGTCGAGAGTTCCATGGTTGAACAGGACGAAACGTCTTGGCGTGCGGCCCTTGCCCAGGCGGTGAACGCATCCCGTGAAGCCGGTGATCTGCCCGCGGGGCTGGAGCGTCTTGTTGCCGATATCCTCAGCCCGCGGTTGTGCTGGCAGGAATTGTTACGGCAATTTCTGGATGATGCGGCACGCAATGATTTTTCTTGGGTGCGGCCCAACAGACGGTATTTGCATGCGGGATTGTACCTCCCCGGACTGCACAGCCGGGAACTGTCTGAGATCGCTGTTGCCGTGGATGTTTCGGGAAGTATTACACAACCGGACCTTGACGCGTTTGCCGCCGAGCTTTCAGCTATGTTGGAAGCGTTCGAGAGCGAGATGACGGTCTTCACCTGTGATGCGCAGGTGACGTCGCAAGAACGGCTTGGGCGGTGGGACCTTCCTTTAAATTTTCGGGCCAAGGGCGGAGGAGGAACGAGTTTTCGTCCTCCGTTCGATCGGTTGGATCAAGACGGTATTCTCCCTGCCTGTGTGGTGTATTTCACGGATTTGAACAGCCTTGGATTTCCCGAGGAACCGCCGTACCCGGTGTTATGGGTGACAGCGAACAAAGACCACACACCGCCTCCCTTCGGGGAGGTTGTGATCATGGAGTCGAGCCTATGAATATTTCATGGAAAATTATCAAAAAACGCGGCAATTATCGCCCCACCTTGCACTACACCATTACTCTGACGGAACATGAGCGAGAACTGGCCGTTTCGTCTGTGCGGGTGGAAAGTACCATTCCCAAACCCCCGGACACCGGCTGGATGCACTGCTGGCCGGAGCAGAACGAACGAAGCGACTGGGAGCCGAAAGAATATTATTCGCTCATGACGCCATCGCACAAAGTCGGTCAGTATGATGAACGCATCAAACTGCCCTGGCGCGAGAATAATACCTATCCGGAAATTGAGTCGTCGTTTCTCAAGTTACGTATCGCCTTTGAAGAAGCACTCCTCCTGGCATCCGAAAGTTCACCGATAAGCGAACAAGGAATGCTTGAAACAAGCACAAGCACAAAGCGAAATATCGCCTTTGCCGTGGCAGCCTCGCGTGTTTTGCAAGCAGTAAGGCGGTAAGTATTGGGAGGAGAGGTGCCTCCGGCGGCTGGGGAAGGGGAGAAACTTTTTGGAAAAAGTTTCTCCCCTTCCCCAGACCCCATCCCCTCTTCAAAAACTTTAGCGGGGTGCAATATATACAGGAATTTATATGAGGTCATGCACACGACAACGCATGCATCGCTTCAACGCATCGTGACGATATCCCGGAATTCCGCTCAATCCGATTTGTTCGGAGTGAACAGGGCGTATCGGTTTCTTCCCGCATGTTTTGCCTGATAGAGCGCATTATCGGCTTGATCGACAAGATCGTGAGGGGATGGAAGATTGGTCACGTCGGGGCTGCTGATACCGATGCTGACGGTAACGTGTTCAGCAACTTCTGATAGTTGATGAGGAATTTTCAGTTCGCGGATGTCGTCCAGGATTTTTTGCGCGAGAAGAGTTGCTCCCTCTGAGCGTGTTTGAGGAAGGATACAAGCGAACTCTTCGCCGCCGTATCTGGCTGCGAGATCTTCTTGGCGGAGCATTGTTCTTGAAAGAACTTCGGCAATTCTTTTAAGGGCTCCGTCTCCCTTCAAATGGCCGTAGTAGTCGTTGTAGAGTTTGAAGTAGTCGATATCGAGCAACAAGAGGGATAATGGGGTGTGGTGGCGATATGCCCGTTTCCATTCTGCTTCAAGGTATTCATTGAATCGTCTACGATTCGGAATGCCGGTCAGACCATCTAATCCGGCAAGCTTTTCCAGCATGTCGCCACGGCGTTTGAGCTCGATATGGGTGTTGACGCGTGCCATGCCAATAATGGGGCTGAATGGCTTGGTGATGTAATCCACAGCCCCGGCTTGAAATCCCTTGGCTTCATCCTGTTCGTCGCTTTTCCCGGTGATAAATATAACGGGAATATGGCGCGTTGTGGGATTTTCTTTGATGAGCCGGCAGACTTCATACCCGTCCATTCCCGGCATCATGATATCCAAAAGAATAAGGTCCGGTAATGGTGGACGTTCAAGGCGTTTCAACGCTTGCTCGCCGTTGAGCGCAACAACGGTTTTGTACTGGGTGTTCAGCAAGCCGACGATGACATCGATATTGGTCTTTTCGTCATCGACAATGAGTATTTTGGGCCGATGTTCGCGGTCGGGCATGTGGTCTCCATTAATCCTATATCCACAATGAACAGCTTTAATTTAGTCGAGTTTAAGTGCATGCATCACATTGAGCAAGGTTTCCCGTGCCTTCTCAAATTCATATTCGTGCAACAAATTCTTCAATGTCTCGATGTCATGTGACACGTCCGATGCCTGCAGCATGAGGTTGAGTTTTTCAACAATATCGAGTGCAGCGGTGTCCCCTTCGAGAATGAGCATTTCAAGCTCGGTGACGAGGTGTTTCAGCTCCTCTGTATTCGGCGGGACATTCGTTGATGTCTTTTCTTGCGCATCGTGAAGCACGGGGGAAGATTTTTGCGTAAAACGTTCTAAAGCGTTTATGACGCGATGAACTTCCGATGTCCATTCCGCAAGGAGCGCACTGGAATTCGCCGTGCCGGCGTGTAAAACGATTTCCAGAATGATGCTTGCCTCGCGCAGTTTTTCGGCCCCAATAGTCCCGGCAACGCTTTTGAGTGAGTGGACGAGACGGCGAGCGGAGTGAATGTCTCCGCGCATGAGCAGATGGTCTACCGTGTTCGTCACGTTGCGATGCTCGCGCAGGGTGGTGAGGAGAACGCGTTTGTACAGCTCGGTATTGCCATTGACGTTCCTGAGGCCTTGGGCTGTATCCAAACCCTCTATCGAGGGAAAGTGTAGAACATCATCCGATTCCGGTGGTAGGGCAGAGGAGACGGAAAATGTGGCATCGGGTTTGAGCCATCGTACCAAGAGTGCATACAATGCGTACGACGCAATGGGCTTGGAGATGTGATCATTCATACCGGCATCCAAGCATTTCCTGCGATCGGAAGGCATCGCATTGGCTGTCATGGCAATGATGGGAGGGGTGGTATCGCCTAGCCGGTCACGAATTTCCAAAGACGCCGTCAGTCCATCCATAACCGGCATTTGGAGATCCATCAAAATGGCATCGAATGTGCCGTTCGTGGCGTACTCCACCGCTTCATTGCCGTTGCGGGCCGGCGTCACGTTGATGCCGACCTGTTGGAGCAGTTCGCTGGCGACCTCCAGGTTGACGGCATTATCTTCGACAAGCAACACACGGAAGCCGTTCAATACAGAATGAAATTGCTCTATAGGGATATTGGGAAGCATCTCGGGTTCAAGCATGTCGCTTTTTTCAAAGCGGGTGGTGAAAATAAATGTGCTTCCCATGCCCAATGTGCTCTTGACCGTGATTTCGCCATCCATCAATTCAACGAGACTCTTGCTCAGAACGAGCCCGAGGCCTGTGCCACCGTACGCTCGGGAAAACGAGGCATCGGCTTGGTGAAAGGGCTGAAAGAGTTGGGCCCGTTGGTCTTCACTGATGCCGATTCCGGTGTCCTGTATGCAACATCTCAGAGTGACGTGACGCCGTGTTTCCGTTTCTTGCGTCACGATGAGAGAGACGGAGCCTTTCTGTGTGAATTTAACGGCGTTGGAAGCCAAATTGAGCATGACCTGGCGGAGTCTGAAGACATCCCCAGTGAGCCGATCGTGGATGGATTCATCGATAGCAAGATTAAATTCCAGACCTTTCTTTTTGCACTGGGAGGCAATAATTTCACTGGATTGCGTCATGATCTCGCGAAGAGAAAATTTGTGATGTTCCAATTCGAATTGGTATGCTTCGATATGAGAGAAGTCGAGGATATCGTCAATCAAGCGCATGAGAACGCCAGCGGAATTCTCAATCTTCAGCAAGTATTCACGTTGTTTCGCAGATAATTCCGTTTGCAGGGCCAAATGGTTCAAGCCAATGATGGCATTGATAGGCGTGCGAACTTCATGACTCATGTTCGCTAAAAATTCACTTTTGGCCTTGTTGGCGGCCTCGGCGGCCTCTTTGGCTCTATGCAGACGTTTTTCAACGATAATGCGTTCGGTGATATCCCGAGCCACAAACAAAACGGTGTTGTGCGAGACCGGTGAAATCGTCCCTTCAAACCATACATCCTTTCCTTCAAGAGAAAGGCTGTACACCATCTTTTCGATGTGGCGTTTGCTTAAGCTGTTTTGAATAGAATGATGAAAATCATCAGCCTGCTCTGGGGAAAAAACATCATGGACGGTTTTGCCGAGGAGTTCTTTGGGGGGACGGTATAAGAGGTCCTGAGACGTCGGAACAATCTTCAAATATCGTCCATCCTTATCCATCAGCATGATGACATCGTTCATGCTGGCAAAGAGAGCGCGCATTTCGGATTCCGATTCTTCCAAAGCCTGTTGGGTCCGTTTGCGGTCCTCAATTTCTGTCCTGAGGCGTGTATTGGCTTCCGAGAGTTCTTCCGTGCGCTCTTTCACACGCAGCTCAAGGGATTGATTCAGCTCATGAAGATTTTCACGGGAAAGAAGCAGATTTTGCACCATGGAATTGAACGCCTCTTCCAAGACTTTCAGCTCATTTCTCCCCTTGGTTCGGATGTGGACATTGGCTTTTTCCAGATTTTCCATGCTTAAATGTTGCGCAGCCTGCGTAAATTTTGCCAGGGGGCGACTCAATATTTGTCGAAATATCCAAAGAAACAATCCTCCTATGATGATCAGTCGAACAAGTGCGCTGACGATTAAAAGAGATACGCCAAACCGCAGGCGATTCATCACGACGCCCGAGCTGGTGAACAAAGTCACCCGACCAATTTCAAAATCCTGGTTGCCGCGGGTGTAATGCATGGTAAAAGAACGATGAAAGAGGGTGAAAGACGATGAGTTTTTTTGGGATGTCCCGTCTTCCTTCACGTCAAGAACACTCTGGTGGTCCCGAACGGTACCAACTCTGAAAATAACATTTCCGGATGAGTCTTCGATGACCGTACCGACCATGACCGGAAGTTGAGCCGCACCGATCATGATCGATCGGATTTGTGGTGTATTCATCTCCCAGAGAGCCTGACGCAATCCTGGTTTCAGCGTTGTTTCCAGGATTTCCAACTCGTGCAGAATCTCGTTTTTTACATGGATGTATTGTGCAGCAACTTGGGCCGAGGTCATGCCAACCACAAGAATGACGTATGCGGTAAGCACCACAGTCAAAAGTTGTATGGCCAGCGAATGCCGTATCGGGACCAAAGGTGTTGCAGAGTGCTTCATGACGACCGATACTTTTTTTGAGGAGCCTTATGGCTGATACCACAGCTCTTTTCTGTCCAAAGGCGTCTGCGGAGTCAGGAACGGATTCTCCAGGTAAAACGTTGTTCGTTCAGCTATTTTCGCCTTCTGTAATGTGTTCTGAATGTACCAATGCGTGTTGAATAACGTCTCAGATGAGCCATCATTTAAAATAATTTCGAATCCACGGCGTATGCGGTCCGCAAGTTTCGTATTCGTTTTGGAGACAAAGAAATACTCCGGTGCGTAGTAATGGAGAATCAAGGTGGGTTCCACCACGATATCGCGTGTCTTTTCCGCCTCAATTTCGCGCCAGGGTTCACTGACAGCGCGAGGGAAATAATCGAATCGTCCTTTTTCAAGCATGCTGAACAATCCGCGATAATCCGCACTCGTGGTCACATGATAGCCGTTGGCTCGAAGAATTTTTGTGTCCGGCCAATCATGTCCCTGGCCAGCCCAGAGTGCCTTGAGTTCGTCTGCCGTATGTATCGCCGCGAATTTGTCCAGGTCGGAACGCCGGATGATGAAAATCCGATACCCAAAGAGTCCTCGATAAATAGGGATGCGTATGGGTAAAAGCTGTTCTTCACGTTCGCGTGAGGTCATGGTTGCGATAAGCGTGAGTTTCCCGCTGTCGATCAGTTTTATAACTCTGCTTTGCGGGATCTGCTCATCGTGCATGACCTCAATGCGATAAGGGCCGTCGGTCGCTTCGGTCTTATGCAGAATCAAATCCAGAAGCTGAATTTTGTATTCCTTGGTGATGTCGATGCCCTTTTCTCGGAAGGGGCGCATGGTGACGACAAGTGTATCCCCGGAGGCCGCGTGTACACGCACGGGGAAGATAAAGATACACACCAACAGAGTCAGCGCACAAAAAAGACGATGCTGTCTCATGGGTACCCTCATAGTCAGCATTGGACCTTGCATGAGCGTGAAGCCGTATTAAATTTCAAAGCCCAGCTCTCGGGCAATGATGTTGAGCTCCTCTCTGGCCATTTCAAAATTATAGTCGTTGATGTGCTTTTCCAACAGCCGTGTCGCCTCGTTGAGTGCTGGCGATCCAGCAATGTTTTTTAGTGGTGTGATCAGCGCCTGAAGGCCTGCTTCCCCTTCCTCTATTCGTTGCGTCAATTCAATGATCAACAGTCCGAGTTCATCCGTGGACAATGTTTTGGTCTGATCGGTATGACCGTTTTCGTCGTATGCTTGTGTTTCGTCATCCTGGAGATAGAGGTCGAGACTGACAAAGACCTGGCGTAATGCGGCTGAAAGATTATCGACAAGAAGAGCAATCTGGTGTGTCTCATCGTGCTTTAGTGCCTCTTCCAGAAGCAAGGCATGTTTCTGGACGTCTTTGGCCCCAATGATTGACGCTCCCCCTTTGAGGGTATGAGCAAGGCGTTCGGCTGTGGTCATATCACCGATTCGCAAGAGTTGCTGAAGCTTTTCGATCGAATTGCGATGTTCGTACACAAATCGCGCCAAGATTTTCTGGTAAAGCGAGATGCTATTGTTGAGCTTGGACAGAGCAGGACCACTCTCTATTCCTTCAATGCGGGGCTCTACGTGTTGAACCGGAGGGATGTCTTGCGCATTGTCGACATGCAGAGGAGGCACTTCTTTATGGAGGTTGTTGATGAGTAATGTGTAGAGATCGTGGGGCTTGAAGGGCTTGGCAATATGGGCATTCATCCCTGCCTGTGAACACGTGCGTTGATCTCCGTGCATGGCATTGGCCGTCATGGCGATGATGGGCAATTCATCGGAAGTATAACGCTTTCGGATTTCTTGTGTGGCGGTGATACCGTCCATGATCGGCATATGCATGTCCATAAGGACAATATCGAAATGCTCTTTGGCGACGCAGTCCACGGCTTCTTGTCCGTTTCGGGCTGCATGAACCGATATGCCGACGTGTTCCAGCAATTCGCGAGCAACTTGGAGATTGACCTCGCTGTCTTCAACGAGGAGCAGCTTGGATCCTTGGAGCAAGTCAGAGACGTGCCCATTCGGAATGAGTGCAGCATGGATTTCCTGCTCGTTTTTACACTTTCCGAATCGAAGTGTTACGCTGAAAGTACTTCCCTTATCCACGACACTACTGGCTGTAAGATCCCCTTGCATCAAGTTCACCAAGCGTTTGCTGATCGCCAGCCCCAGGCCTGTGCCGCCGCGGGTTCGTGCTATGGCTGCGTTGGCTTGTTGAAATGGGTCAAAGATATGTCGAAGCTGGTCGGCGGTCATGCCGATGCCGGTATCGCGTACCACACACAGCAGGGTGACATCGGTCTCTGTTTCTTCAAGCAGTTCTATAGAGATGGACACAGAACCTTTATCGGTGAACTTGATGGCATTACTGGCCAAGTTCAGTAAAACTTGTTCAATGCGAAAAGCGTCCCCAAACAGACACGTGGGAATCGAAGAATCAACGGAAAATGAATACGTAAGTCCCTTTTCATCAGCCCGAACTCCGATAATGGAGTTCAAATTCTCGAAGGTGTTGCGGACATGGAAGTTGGTTTGTTCCAGTTCAATTTTGTCTACTTCAATCTTGGAGAAATCCAGAATGTCATTGAGCAATCGCAGCAGAGAATTGACGGCTCTGTCTATCTTCGTGAGATAGTTGTGTTGCTGTTCGGTTAAAGGGGTTTGCAAGGCGAGGTGTCCCAAACCAATGATAGCACTTAAGGGTGTACGAATTTCATGGCTCATTGTGGCCAGAAAGATACTTTTGGCTTGGTTGGCGTGTTCAGCTTCTTCTTTGGCCCACTCCAATTCCTGCAAGATGCGCTTGCGTTCTGTAATGTCTCGAACAATGGCGAGAATGGCGGGCGCTCCCTCATAATTTGTCAATCCGGAATTGATTTCCACTTCAATGCGAGAGCCGTCCGATCGTAATAAAATCGTTTCGTATTTGCCGATAGGGGCTCGTGTATCATCTCCGGCGTAATGGAAGCGAATATCGTGTCGTTCGGCCAATTCCTCACGTTTTTCCGGAGCTACAAAGTTCGTGAACTCCCTCTGTATCGCCTGGTGTCGTTCAATTTTCAACATGTTGAGGATCTGTGGGTTCACGTAGAGAATACGCCTGTCTCGAACAATGACAATGCCGTCATTGGCTCGTTCGCAGACGTTCCGGTAATTTCTTTCATTCACCGTGAGTTTCTCATTCGCCGCTGCAAGTTCCTGCGTCCGATCTATTACTTCGCGTTCGAGCTGTGAGGCGGTTTCTTGTTCGATTTCAAGCAATTTTAGTTGATCTTTCTCGCGTTGGGTGCGGATGGCGCCAGCCAGGGCATAGCACCCGAGCAGGATTTGAAGCAGTGCACCTGCTTGGACGCTATATTCAGCAATAACGTAGGGTTTGACCCATGCTTCATGGTAGGCAATACCTAAAAAGTTCCCCACCAACAGCGGAGGCCAACTCCATAAATAGATCAGTGCGGGCTTGAACCCTTCGCGGTATCGCTTTATGGCGGCGTACGGCAGGATACAAGCCGTGATCAATGAAATGAGTGGTATAGCATACAACTCATGTATGGGCCGCCAGGCACCCCTTGTTACATACGACGCAATATACAGAATGACACACAGCGCCATCATGCCGCGGACGATATGTGCGATATATTTATATCGTCTCAAGTTGAGAAAGTACCAGGAAAACAGCATGAGAAAGAACAGCGACTGCCAAATGAGCATTTCCTGCCAGAATAGTAAGCCCATGAACATGGGCAGAATTCCGATATCCATAGCTAAAAAGAGGCCATTGCTGAACACATAGAGGCTGAAGAAAAAGAAGATACACCGTTGGATGGAGAGAGCCATGGTCAATCCGACGAGGAAAACAAGCCCCAACGCTCCAAAATAAATCCCGAATATGAACATTTCAAAAAAGGCCATACGACGAAAACCATCGTATGAAATGATATCTAAATCCAGGATCAACGGTTTTTCTTGTCCGTGGATACGCAGTAGATAACTTCGGGTTCCCCCTGGTGGAGGAAGCGGAATTTGGAGCGTAGTAATTCTCCACTGGAGCATGTGGTGATCCGAGTTCCAGACTCTCCATTCCCCGCCCGAATCTTTATAATAGAGCTGCACCAGGCTGTGCTGTAGCCGTCCGACCAACAGTAACGCGGAAGAGTCATTCGGAGTTTGGTTTTGCAGGGTAAAGCGGAACCAAAAATTGCTTTCGTTGTACCCGAATTGATTGCGTAACAATGTGTTTGGCTTAAACCCCCGAAGAATGTCCGGATCATCCATGTCATGGACAGTCAGCCGATGACTTGGATCTATCAGCATATCAATGCCGGGTAAAAGAGAATGGGATTGCTGTCCAGGGCGGAAAACAGAGGTTTCCGCACTAACCGGGAGAGTTGGTAGGAGTATCCAGACTGTAAGAATTGTCAGCAGGAAAAGACGTTGTGTACGGCTTGGGTGAAACATTACGTGATTTCCATCGTCCATTCCGGTGGATTGGAATTACAGGGAGAAAGTCATTGTAGGTTTATAATTTAACAGCCTCTTTGACGAGAAGAAAGTCCATTGCCGGGAAAATTCCTACTTTTTCTTTTCGATATCGAGCGCTTCATACCATCTCAGCGCCTCCTGTTCGATACGCGTGATCCATGTTGCTTTGCAATCACTGTAGTCATGTGAATTCATGGGGTGGAGGTGTTGGCAGTGGTGTTTAACGTGATCGTACTCGTGGGCGATAACGGCATGAGCACGAAGATAGTCTCGGAAGGCGAGGTGCCGTGTGATTTCCGAGGAGCCGTTGGCAAAGCAATGGAGTTGAACGAGACGGTGACCCGTTGCGGGATCGGTTTTGGTGCAATAGCGACGACCGGGCAAGCCGAGTTCTCCCCACCAGGCATAGCCATCGGATTCGAGATTGTGTTGGCGGACATCAAGGGCGTCCAAAGTTGTCACTACCGGGATAAGGTCGATTACGGGTTTCGCATGGATGCCTGAAATTGACGTGGATCCGATATGATGGACTCGCACCAGGCACGGCCCCATGAGCGATTGGAGTTTCGCCTGTTCAGTCGTGGCATCATACGCCCATTGAGGATCGTGAGGGACGAGTTCTACTCTGATTGGTGGTGGCATTGAGAAAAGTTCCTGGTTGATTTGGTGATGTTTAATGCCGCGTGTTTTGGCATTGAATATGCTTATCCTATTCCGAGGGATTTTGGGAGGGAAGAATCTTCCCAGTACACATCAACCACATTTGGGATACTACCATGAGCCTGCTCGGAATTAATGGATACGGAAATTATCAGTTCACTGGTTTGACCACCGGGGAAAATAATACCGACGGGAGCAACCAGCAACGGCATTCCGTTTCGCAGTCTTCGCCACATAATAATCAAGGCTATGCGTCGGCCAATCAGACTACAGGTCTTTCAGCCTTGAGTCGGTTGAAAAATGTTTTGAACAGCGTTCCCCCGGACGATGATGGTCGCGTGACCCACTCCAGTATCAAAGAATACAAAGAGAGCCTGGAAGTGGCATTTCGCGGCACGGTCACGGAAGGATTGCTCAGTTTAGGGGTATCCGAAGATGTCGAATTTAGTCTGAAAACAGACCCGTCGACTGGGAAAATGAGCGTATATACTCAGGACGAGGACAAGGAAGTCATTGAAGCCTATTTTGCGGCCAATCCCGAGCTGGCAAGTCAGTTCGAGAAGATTCAGGTCCTTGCCGCTACCTTGAATCAAACGGAGACTAAGGTTTCCAGACCCCTGTTGCGTCAGGATCTGCAATTGCAGTTTTCCAGTTATTGGACGGAAAATGCCTCTGATTTGTCCGCGTCTGTGGAATCTTCCATTTATCAGTACAATTCGGGGATCTTTTCATCCCTGCGCGGATTGAACACCTTTGTATAATGGGGGAAACCCCACCCCCCCCATTATCCTTTCTCCCTTCCAGATCGAAGATCATACGACATGTGTCTTTCTCCTGAGAGACAGCCAGGGTATTCCTGTGCGTGGAGAAGAATCACGCCTCCATTGACCGTAATCTTGGTTTAATGTTTTGTGATTCATACGAATATTTCACTACATCGTGCTGATCAAGCACGAGCAGCATGCTCCCGTAAACAGGTTTGCGTCGGTAAGTCTACAGGCCGACATCATTGTTCACGAAGAAGCTCCTTTCGCTCGAAGAATACCGTTTTTATCGCTGCCACATTGAGCCCATATAATGCCAGAGGATGCACGAGGAATTCCGTGCCCGCATGGCAAGCTTACGCTATGTTTTTTTCGATAACCAATCGGTGATGGCTTGAACATGTGTTTGTGTATAACCAATTGTAAGTTATTGGTTATTAGATATGTTTTCTTATGACAAAATGATTATTTTACGATATGTCACTTTGAAGCAGCATATCGAGACTCTACTCAGTTCACATCATATACCTAAAGAATATGATTCCTCGTTTTGTGCTATAGATCACTTGGAGAAGTGCAATGTATTATCCAGCTATCCTCATAGAAGATGCCATTATGGGTGGCGTTATCGTCATTCTTCCCGACATGCCGGGACTCGTCACCACGGGTGATACCATGGACATTGCATTGGACAACGTCCAGGACGCCGTCGAACATTACTTACGCGATGCCGAGACAGCCCCGCACCCCTCGGATTTGGATGAAGTGAAACAAAATGAAGCTTTCCAAAAATACAACGGTGTCCCCGCCCTCGTCCACGTGGATTTGGGATTTTTGGAGGAGCGGAAGAGGTAGGAGGAAGGTTATGATCCTAAATCGTTCGGTGGAGGCGTATCGAGAAATTCCTGGAGATAGGCGTCGAAGTCATTTTCAAGGAGCGACGCGGCTTCCTCACGGGAAATATTGCGCTGGAGGCGAAGCCAGTTTGTGAGGGCGATGATGAAGTTATATTTATGTGCTTCAGGAAGTTTTTGAAAGAAGGGGAGGGAGAGGGATCGTGTCAGGCCGATGTAGAAGGCGAAAATATTGTTGTTCGTGTCAAAGATACCGGCGTTGGTGCTCGGGGGCAGGAAATCGATGACATGTTCGATACGTTTCGCCAACTTGGGAATACGCTGACGGATAAGCCAAAAGGCTCGGGGCTGGGACTCCCGATCTGCAAAGGAATTGTTGAGTACCACGGTGGGGGAGATATGGTGTGAGTCCTTTCCCGGAGGAGGGAGTATCTTTGCATTCAGCATTCCTTGTGTTCGTGGTTCATCATCACTTCAATAGATTCTCCATCCTATTTTTTTGTCATTTGGGGGATTACTCCTGCGGAGTATCATCATGGGATATCTAGAGGGAGCAATCCCGAAAGCAATCTTGGCGTACTTTCTGACTACTTAATGACGTACGGCAGCAAAAAGGGCATCGATTTCGACTCTTCTTGAGCTCCATTAGGCAGTACCACATTCCCTGCTCCGTCCGGAGGAGCCCAGTGGGCGCCGCCAGAGGGCATAGTGGTGACTTTTCCCCAAGGGTGGCCAGGAGGAGGGGTGATGGTGCAGTGTCGCACCTGGTTGTTCTGGCTGTATCCTCCGTGGAAGTTGACGTCGGTTTCTATCGTGCAGTTTTTCACCACATTGCCCGATGCACCCCATTGGAAGGCAAGGTGACGTATGTTGGCGATGCGGGAATTTTCCAGCACGTTGTCATAGGCTCGTGCAAAGCGGACATAACCGTTACCGTCTTTCCCCTTGTTCCATGATCCGTCGATGGTAAGATGATCCGCCGTGATGTCGCGGCTGTTTTCAAAGACCAAAGCATGACTGCCTGCTGCGAGAATGGCAACATCGTCAATCCGGCATTGGGTTGCCCAGTCGAAACGTATTGCATCCACTTCGTATTCGGGAAAGCTGTTTTCATATACGCCCATAACGTCCGATATGGTGTGCCCCGGCACCGCTTGTTCGATGGTGAATCCGGAGAGACTGACATCGGACACAAGACGTGTTGCCCGAACTTCCGTTCCCGGTGGAAAAGCTTCAGGAAGGCCTTGCTTCAAGACAATATAGCCTTGGCCAGTCGATATGACATCTGCAATGAATTGTCTGATCCACGGTTTGGCCTGGCGCCAGTTTGTATCACCGATTGAATCGAAAAATGCGTCGTCATTAGGCGCACCGAGCCAGACATAGCGACTGTCTTTCGGCCAATTATCGATGCCGACGACGGTATCGCCTGTGTTGGCGGCTCCTTCCATATGCCCGACTACCGGACCTTTATGCCCGCCGACCTGAATAGCGGCCGCGGCTTGCGCGGTGGTAAGGTGGGAAATAAGCCGCGTTTTTTGGGTTCCGGCACCTTGGATATGCACATGATCTTTGTTTACGATAAGGGGTTCGTCCAGGATTATCCCCCCAGACGGAAGGGTAATGGACAGCGTTTTGCCCTCTGGAAGCGAGGCGATGGCCGCGTTGATCCGTTGGATACTGTCAGTCGTAATGGAAACGGTGTCGTCCTGGCCTTGAGGGGCGCTTGTGTCTGCTGAAGCGAGGCGTTCCGGCCAGAAAAAAGAGCGGTAAGACTCCAGCTCCGACATTGTGGGCAGCATGAACGCACCGGAAATAATGCCACACAAAATGATAAGGCTTCCGAGATTGAAGGAGAGCATTGTCAATCGGACAAAACCACGCGCAAACCCATCGCCGACGTTCTGTACTTGGATACGTTGTGTTTTTTCTTGCTCCGCCGTTTCGTTGGTGTCCGTGGAGTTGTCTTTATCCCATGTTTGTTTCGACAGACTGTGCATGCAGAATATTTTGACGAGCGAACCGACCCACTGATTATATAATGTCAACGGGATGTGGAGAATGGTCATAGGCATCCCTTCGATGACATAAAACCACATAAGCACGAGCCGGGTAAGAATTATCCATGACGCATAGAAGGCGAGATAAAACCAGGAATCGAAAATACTGAGTAACAGGACGGAAATGGGACCGACAAGCGGCGTAAAGGTGGAGAATCGTTGGTCGAGAATGCACCACCAGATAAAAAAGCCCATGGGTTTTGGGCCAAGGCGAATAGCACGCCAATTGTTGCGCAGCATATTGCCATACCAGCGTTGCATGAGCGACATGCTTGTCTTGATGAAATGCGTTTGTCGCGTTTCCAATGCCACGGCTTTGGCGTCTGGAATGTAGAGCATCTCCATGCCGTTCTTGAGCAGGTAATACCAGGTGGATTTGTCGTCGCCCATGAGAAAGCGGAATCGACCGAAAAGCCAGTGATCGAGATAGTCGGCTTCGAGAAACCGAATGAACTCCTCATCCACAACGACATCGGCTCGGTAAAGCGAAAAACGACCGGTTACCGTCAACACTCGTCGAGACAGGCTGTGAGAATGAAAGATATGATTCCGCTGGGCGAATTTGGCGGTGTACCAATCGTTGAAGATGCTGGAGGTATCCGCGGTCTGTCCGACGTTGTCGGTGGTCAATGCACCAACTTTGGGGTTAGAGCGGAAGTAGGGGAGTGTTTTTTGAAAAATCCCCGGTTGCACCAATGTATCCCCGTCCATGAATACGACGACATCATTTTCGGCATCCGGATGCCAGGACATGAGCGTATTGTAGTCTCGAGCTATGGCGCGCAAGGCATGTCCCATGGCAACGCGTTTTCCTTCGGACTGATGCATGAAAACCGTTTCAATCTCCTCATCAATGTCCGCGTGTCTGATGACGTTGCTAATGAACTGCACTTCCTCGTCTGACCCGACCGATGCGTAAATATGAACCTGACTTGGGATGGTACGGGCTTCACGGATGAGTGCTGTAAAGACTTTTCGGCTCACTTCAGGCTCTTCCTGATAGGACGGCACCATGATGTAGAGACGTTTGGGATATGGATTTTCCACGGCCATGGCTTCGTCTCGAAGTCGTGGGAACATCCGGCGGCGATAGATCCAATGCCGGATGAAATGCAATATCTGCCAGGAATAGCGCCACAAGCCGAAGAGACTCATGGAGACAAGCGCCTGAGTTTTGAGGTTCCAGGCTCGTACGGGAAGTGCCGCGACAATGGCCCAGGCCAGGAGCACATAGAACACGGTGGCTGGCAAGGACGCCCACGCGGCGCGAACACCGGATGGGCGTGAAAATGATGGGGAGGTGTTAGAAGTCGTCATATCGTAATTAGAGCAATGATTTCAGTGATTGCAACCACGGAGTGTCGATGCTGACGGTTGCACCGATGCCGGGTTCTATGCCTTTGGGAACGTAGACCAGCATGATTTTAGCAGGAACTTCACTCAGACTGATTTCCTGGTCTTGCGATACGGCATCACGTATCCCCAGAGCCTGGTGTCCCAGAGCCTGCACAATCCCCGGTGCGTATTCGTTAATCGATGGGAAGTAGACCGTGGCGTTGGCCCCGGGCGCCAAGCGCTGGGCCTCTTCAAACGTGAATCGCGCCAGAACCCACGGCCGGACATCCATGGCATGAATTGCCATGACGCTTTCTCCGGCGCGCAGATACGTTCCGGGTTGACGTTTGACCGTATACACCGTGCCGTCCACCGTGCTGACAATTCGTGTCTTTTCAAGCTGGGACAAAGCTTGGGAGAGTTCCAGCTCCTTTTGCGCAACGACTTGTTTCTGCACTTTGACCTGCGCCTCAATTTCCTGCGCGTGGCCGTGCGCTTTCCCGTCAGACAGATATTTCCCATTGTCGGTACTGACGATGTTTTCGTTGGCAAGTCGCAGTTGTGCCCTTAAAGCCTCACGCTGTGCTTTGAGGGAGAGCAATTCCTTGCGTCGTTGATCCCAGTAGGATTTGCTGACGGCGCCATCTGAGAGCAGCATCTGTGCCCGATCGTATTCTTTTTGAGCCGCGTCAATTTGAGCACTGACACCATCGATGTCGGATTGATAGCGTTCGGAATCGCTTTGGGCTGCTTTACGATAGATATCCATGGATTTTTGTTCTTCCTGGAAATCGACCTTCAGGGATTTAAGTTTCTTTTTTTCAACGGCGATGATCTGTTTAAAATTCTCAATCTGTCGCAGCATGTCACGATCGTCTAATGTGAATAACAGATCGCCCTTGTGAATGGTTTGATTGTCCTTGACGTCAACCGAGGTAAGGTAGCCGGAGATTTCCGGTGCGATATCAATGAGTCCTCCAGAGATGACGGCTCGCGTGCTGCGCACTTTGGAGAAGTTATTGTACAGAATGAAGCCAATGAGCAGGACCGCCAGAAGAATAAGCGGTACCAACAGAAACATTCTTCCCCAAAAACGATGTTTGAATTGTTGGCGTTCTGAAAAGTTCAGTGGTGTTTCTGTAATAACGGGGGACACGGCTGTTTCTGCGCTGACAATCACCCCTTCCACGTCATCAAGTGTTCCTTCGATGCTTGCTTGCACATATTTAGACAAGATGGATTTCGTTTGCTTTGGCAGTTCTTTGAATGCAAAGCCGGCACTTTCATCTTCTTGTCGTCGCAATTCAGCGTCTGCTCGAAATGAAACATTCATATGTTGCAGGGGGAGGATGAATGCGACCTGTCCGTCCCATCCCGGAGGGAGTGTTCCTTTGGGGACACTCGCCTTAAATCCTTGCAATGACCAATCATAGACCGTGTATATTTGATCCTCGATCTCAACAGTGGCAGGTAAGGGGATTCGGTATGATTTGCGTACAGAATTGTTTTCCATTCGTATTGGCATGATGCTTCACTTCTTATGGATAAGAGTACAGTTTACGTCGTTAACTTACCGGGAATATGTGCTACTAACAAATTATTATTCTTATTCTAGTGGCAGAAGATACCATATCATGAGTATATCCTGAAATACAGAGAAAGAATATGTTTACGTCAAACGCGAGGAGAATCATCTCCCCATACCTTGCAGAGAAAAACAGGTGCTCACAATTCATTGTCGGAGATTGTGAAGGGTAGGGGACAGTAGCACGCCCTAAAGTTTTCAAAGAAGCGTCATGGGACGATACGAGTGTCCTGAAATCCCTTACGTGGCACCCAAAGAGTGAAGCAATTAAATATTCTTAATATAATGCTTTTATTTGACTGCATACGGAGTAATACACAAAATTAATTTTATATAACGCTACATTACATCTTGAAATACAATGCAACCGCCTTCTTTTCTTAACTAAGAATATAATCAAAAAAAATTTTGTTTGTCAAAGAAAATGGATAATTTTTTGTGAATATGTTTGTCCTGCTCTACGTGATGCGTGATGAAAATGTCCCTCTATGATGATAAAACCATAAGTTTTTCATGCGTTAGTTGTAAATGTACTCAGATTATAAATAATTAATGTGTTATGTTGTGTTTATATCATTGATCCATGATGTATTTATTATTCGTGAGAGTGTATTCTTGTATGAAGTTGTTTTATGTTGTGTTTGTATGGAATGGTTGTATTGTTTTTAAAATGTACATCTATTGAATATAAGATTGTTTTCTTGTGGATGACAATGGAATTCTCGACTTGTAGTGTCCGATCTATTTAATTTGGCAAATTGTTGACTGCGCCCGTCTATATTTTCGCGACACCGCGCTATTGAGTTTTTGACTTTACAATTGACAGCGTGCGTAAATACGGCAGCAAGGGGTAAACCGGACGTTTTTTGTATGAAATGCTCTTCGATGCTTTATTTCTTTTGATATGTATTGAACAGATTGATTCTGTCTGCTTTCCATAATCAGTGCTTTCCGTTTCGTAGTTCTTGAAGAAATAATGGTGATTTTGTCGTATATCCATCGTGAAACAATGGGGTCCTAACAAAGGACTTCGGAGACGTCAGCCTGATGAAGTCACCATGGGGACGTGAGATATGGTCATCATAAACATTGATGTCAACACCTCAATGTTCGACGACGATCCATCTTTGTATGGTGGGGGTCGGCATATCTATAAAACCAAAGACGTTGTCCATATTGGAATCACAGACGGATTCAGGATCTTGTCCAATTTCATGCCAAGCATCCTCAAGAGAGTCCCCTTGACCTGGCAAAAAGAGCATAAAGAGATTCCTTTGGAAGAACATGCTTTTCCGTTTTTCACCCAGAAAATATATGTGCGGAAGTCTGGTCTTCTATCCGCGCGCGAGCCTCTCCAGCAGACTCGCGCGCGGAGCGTATTTATCTCGGATTATCAACTTGCACATAGACCGTCGTGCCGCTGTCCTGGTATTCGCGGTAGTAGAGCCCATTGATGACGTGATATGTCACCCCGGCAACAATCGCCGTGGTTGCGGCGGCGCCAAGTGTCCACAAGAAGGGGCGGCCGTACCACCATGGTGACGGTCCTGTTCCCCACCAAGCGCCGGTTGTCCATGGTCCACGCCCAACAGGAACGGGGACATACGCTGGGCGCGCTGGAAGTGGCCGACCGGGACCATAATAGGGCGGTCTCACTGCTGGGCCACCTGGTCTGACAACAGGGGCTCCAGGCCGGGGCCCTGGTGGACGATGCGCAGGGGGACGTCCCGGCTTGGGACCTGGCATGGGCCGTACAGGGGCACCAGGTCGTCCGGGTTTCGGTCCAGGTCTTCCGGGTTTCGGTCCGGGCCGCACGTGGCCACGGGCCGGAATTCCAGGTCTTCCGGGTTTGGGGCCAGGTCGCGGGCCTGGTGCTGGGCGCATATGGCCACGAGCAGGCCTCCCGCCGCCGGGGCGACCTCGGCGTGGGGCACCCGCACGGGCTCGGTGCGGACCGCCGCCACGATGCCCACCACGAGGTTGGGCGTAAGCCAGCTCCACTGTTTCTCCGTTGTCTATGGGCAGTATTGGAAATTCACACACCAAGCTCAGTGTAATGCAAACAAATAATACCGAGCGCCAGGGGCGTCTCCACTTGCTTATGCACATGGCTTCCCCCTGTTTAGTTGGCGTCTGTGACATCTGCGTCGCTCAGAACCACGCCTGGCGTCGCGCCCTCGGGTGGGGTGAAATCGAACTCCTTGTCATCAAACTTTGGCGACAGCTCCCATTTGGACATGATCAGCATATACTGCGGGTTGCCGTGCAGTGTTTTGTCGGTAATGACGATGCGATGGGGCAGAGGGGTTTTGCCCTTCTCGATCCATACTTGCCAGTCGACTTCCAATTGTCGGAAGGCCACATGCTGGCATGTTTTGCCGTCACACTCCACTTCGCCCAGGTCGTACCCGGCGACAACATTCGGGAATACCGCCTTAAAAGGGTTACTCGTCAGAAGGTCGGATGTCGGGACGTTGACGTTGAAATTTTCCAACATGAAGTCCAAGGTTGCATCGATGCCGGCAGGGACTTTGATCTCTTGGTACTGGTTTGTTTCTCGGTCGAGTACGACGAGCTTTTCGCCTTTGAGCACGGTAAGACGGTCGGCGTTATCGCCTTTCACGTCGGAACGCAGTTCGTCCGGTCGTTTCAAGCTCACCGTTGCGGTTTTATGATATTGCACCTTCTGACCGTTGGGGTAGACTTCATCCTCATATACCTCTTCTTGAACGATAAATCCTTTTTGTGCGGCTAAGAAGTCGCACATCGAACGCAGTATCTTTTCTGCTTGCGCATCGATTTCTTTGTTATCTTTATCTTTGTCTTTCGCTAAGGCTGTTCCGCTCATCAGCAGACTTAGAAAACATACCATTACAGTTACTATTCGTATTGCTTTGTCACGCATTCGATCCTCCAAGAATTTTTTTATTTCTCTATGATGGAGGTAAGCTAGGGAGACATATTTGGTCAATACACTTATGAACGAGAGAGTATAGTATGCACGGTGAGCATCAAAAGTGTGTCGCCATTGCTGTATTTGATTGACCATGAATAGAGTAAAAGAGCCTTAAATAGAGATATGATTTCAGGAGGCTACAGACAAAAGTGGCGACTGTCCGGTAGAGGTGCTGTATGATGAGTCTGTTCGGTCATTATTTCTGGCCGTAAATTGGTGGATACGGTATGGAGAGCGGAGGCTTGAGCATGTGCATAGATTGGTTGAATGAAAACAACTGGAGAACGTTGTGGACAAAAAAGAGTTCATGAGCAGAGCTATGGAAGCCGCACTCCGCATTTCTTTAGTCGCCGTCATTATCATGAGTTGTTTGATGATCATCAAGCCGTTTGTTCCCATCGTTCTGTGGGCTATCATTATTGCCGTGTCCGTACGCCCTTCACAGGAGCGATTGGCCCGCGTTCTTGGTGGACGATTCGGTCTTTCCGCCGTACTTTTTACTTTTGCGGGGTTGGCCCTGATTATTGTTCCGACAGTACTGTTTGCAGATTCCGTGTTGAACGGCGCCTCCAGTCTCATCAGCACCGTGGAAAACAATGCCTTGCAGCTTCCCCCACCGCCTGCATGGTTCGATAATATTCCTTTTCTCGGCAGTTCGATAACGTCCACGTGGAATATGCTCAGCACAGACTTGATCAAGGCGCTTCAACAATTTGGGCCGCAAGTGAAAGATGTCGCTTCCTGGTTGGTTTCAGTTTCGGCCGGACTCGGATTTGCCGTCTTCCAGTTTGTGGCCTCGGTGATTATCGCAGGGCTGTTTCTGCGATCATCGGAAAGTGGTGCGGCCCTGACAAAACAATTGTTTACAAAATTTTCCGGCAAACACGGCGAGGAATACGCGATCATGGCGATTGCCACCATTCGAAGTGTGGCTATGGGCGTTGTGGGTGTTGCGGTGATTCAGGCCTTTTTGGCAGGTATCGGCATGTTGGTCGCGGGCTTCCCGCATGCCGGACTTTGGGCGCTGATCATCATGGTCGTGGCCATTATGCAGATCCCCGTCCTTCCCGTCACGCTGCTGCTGGTGGCGTACGGTTTCAAAATCTTTTCCACCACGGGAGCCATCGTGTTTCTCATATGGTTCCTCATTGTCGGACTGAGCGATAACGTGTTGCGACCCATATTCTTCGGACGAGGCGTCGACATCCCCATGCTTGTCATCCTCCTCGGCGCCATCGGCGGCATGCTGCTCATGGGCCTCATCGGCCTGTTTCTCGGGGCTATTATTATGTCTCTTGGTTACAAATTGTTCCAGGCTTGGCTCTACGAGGAAGAAGAAATGCATGGCTCGTGAATGGTTTGTTGGAGGTATGCTCCTGCTGCAAAATTGTGAAGACTTCTCTGAGGGTAACGCTGTACAGTCTGTAGTTTAAAATTTAAAAAAAACACCAGAGACGAACGCCCAGTCTCACCACCTTACCTTTTTCCCAAATGGCTTTCTCGATCTGGATTTATAGAGTGTTGCCTTATGATTTCGAGCACTCATCCCCAGGGAGCTGTTTCCGACCGCCTCTCCTTGGAAATTGATACTGGTAATTGAATAATCGCTGGGGTTTTCGGAAAGTTTGTTGAATTTAGAGTTGGGATTGTATCTTCTCAGCACCGATTTTGTATCTCTCACTGCTTGGGCGAGTTGTTGTCGAGAAATAGAAAAGCCAAAGCTTTTGAATCCTCGCCAGGTTTTGTCTTGTGGTCCATAACTCTTTTTCGTTTTTGAAGAGTACTTCCCCATACGCCCAATTGCTCCATGAATAATGGGAGTTCCCGTTCCTATATCACGAGCCTGGACCCAGTCTCCTTGTTTTTTTATTTCGTTTTTTCGAGAATCAAAGACATTGATACAGTACCAAAGAGGAAGTCGGTTGCGATTATCTTTTAAGTCAAGGCATACGCCTGTATATGCAATACCGGTCGCATAAGGAACCTGGAGTTCATAGGAAAACTCAAACACATCAAAGTTCTTAAATAATCTATAATTGGGGGGAAAAATATATTCTGATGATGCATTAATTAAATTTCCAGATCGATCCTTTGGGTTGATGAAAAAACCAATCGCATTTCCTTCTGCTTGTATTGTAGACGGGACACAAGACGAATCATGACACAAATTGGTGCTTATTTGTGTTTTTTGATTCAATTGACTCGGCTTAAAACCGGTATATCGGCTGATATCTCTATTAAAACTTTGGAGTTTATGATTTGTGTTCCATATTGTGAAATTAAATTGTTTTTGTTTTTTATCATTTGGATAGTTTCTGTTTTGAAACGTTACGGTTTTGACATTTGTAATGTCTTGAAGCTTGAAAAGCGTGGTGCTGAATGCATCGGAAGCAAGCGGAAAAGGCTCTTGCGCTTGATCTGTATACGCAACATAAGGGCATAGGTTGAGGAATAGAGAGAGAAGAAAACCTCCAAGCAATACACGTAACACGGGCTCACCTCCATATTATAGCCAACCATGGCCCAAATTTTCCTTTTTACAAGAACATCCACTGATAACGTAATAGAGATTGATGTTATCTCTTTTGACCTGGACAAACAAGGATAGACGCAATCTCATTTCGTCGAATCGTAAGTCGGAGGTTTCACGGTGGATTGGTTCAAGAAGGGGCCGCACGTTGTTTCGTTCGCCGTTTTGTTTTGAGGTTATCAGACAAATACGGTTGGGAATGAACACCAGACGACACATTTGACAACGACCGTGCTGTCCTCTATTATTACACAAATAAATAGCTAACTACATATATGAGTAGACCATGTCTCCGTCAATACTTTCTCGCGCGTTACTCGTGATGGATGAAATCAGTAAAAGTCCACAAGGGCTTCGGTTTTCCGAGGTACAGCGTCTGCTCGGGAATCCGAGTCCGACGACGGTCAACAAGATTTTGAAAGAGCTGATGCAGCACGAGGTGCTCTGTAAAAATCACGATGGGCGCTATGTGATTGGCATGAAAGCGTATTTTTGGGGGAAGACCGTCGCTGCCAAACATGGTCCCATGTACTTGATTCGGCAGTGCATGGCTGAATTGCAAGAACGATTTGCAGCCTCGGTGAATCTCTTTATCTGTTCTGGGGAGTTTATGTTGTGTCTCGAAAGCATATCCTCGCCACAATCTCCCTCATTATGGCCTGCTGGAAAAAGTGTTCCTCTGCAACTTCCTGTCATTGGATCACTCTTTTTCTTTCAGCATGACGTGCTCACAGACGAAACCTTTGTACAGTCAGAATGTGAACAACATCATGCCAATTTGAATGCAGCAGATGTGCTTGCAATGATCCATCAAGCTCTGGAAGCAGGCATCCAGATCGATGCAGGACTGTTCTACTCCGGCGTGTACAGAATGGCTGTTCCTCTTCTGGAGCACGACCGTGTCACCATGGTTCTTGGGTTGGGTATTCTTGAAGCTCGTGTCGCTGGAACGACACTTGTTGACCAGATTGTGAGCGCCATGCTTGAAATGAAACAACGTATTGAACGTTATATGTCGATGCAAAACTGAAGAGAGAGAGTTTATGATGTCTCAACAGCGCCCTAATATACTTCTCCTACAATGTGACCAACTGGCGGCTTCTGCACTTTCATTTTATGGAAATCATGTCACCAAAACACCATATATGGATGCATTGGCTGAAGATGGTGTTGTTTTTACGAGCGCCTATTGTAACAGTCCTCTGTGCGCACCTTCTCGCTTTTCTATGATGTCGGGACAATATCCTTCACGTATTGGTGCATTTGATAATGGTGCCGAATTTCCTGGTGATATTCCGACATTCGCGCATTATTTACGAGCCGAAGGGTATCGCACGACATTATGTGGGAAAATGCATTTTGTCGGTGGAGATCAGCTGCATGGTTTTGAAGAACGTCTGACGACAGATATTTATCCTGCCGATCATGGGTGGACACCGGACTGGGAGAGGCCCGGTCATCGATTTGATTGGTGGTATCACAATATGGAGAGTGTGACAGAGGCAGGGCACAATGAACGCGCCAACCAAATCGATTTTGACGATGAGGTCGGTTTCAAAGCCCAACGCCATATTTATGATATGGCTCGCGACGGCGATAATCGTCCGTTCTGTATGGTTGTTTCGTTCACAAATCCGCATGATCCGTATATCTGTCCCAAGGCATATTGGGATCGGTATGATCACGATGCTATCGACATGCCGCGAGTAGGCCATATTCCCTATGAACAGTGTGATCCCCATAGCCAACGTCTTCGTCGTGCATACGCTATGGATGAAGATGAAATGTCGCAGGAGGCGATTCGCAATGCACGACACGCTTATTACGGACAAATCAGTTATTTAGACGATAAAATTGGTCAGATATTCAAGGCTCTTGATGATACGGGGATGCGTCAGAACACGGTGGTGATTCTTACAGCGGATCATGGGGATATGCTTGGAGAACGCGGGCTATGGTATAAGATGTCACTGCTTGAGGGTTCCGCTCGTGTCCCGTTTGTCGTGAATGCTCCAGGGCGCTTTCCGGAAGGACGTAACGATACTCCTGTTTCCCTCGTTGACGTGCTGCCAACACTGCTTGAGTTGGCCAATGTCTCGCAACATCACGTCCAGGCAGATGCAATGGATGGACAAAGCCTGGTGCCCCTGCTTCGTCACAACACCGATTCAACGAAAAAGCCGGTTATTGCAGAATACCTCGGGGAAGGGGCTGTTGCACCGATCGTGATGATTCGTGACGAACGGTATAAGTTTATTGCGTGCCCCGCCGATCCTCCTCAGCTTTTTGATTTGAAAAACGATCCGGAAGAGTTGAAGAACCTCGCTCAACACCCGGAATATGCAGAGATTGTCCGACGGTTTCACGACATGGTGAACAACCATGTTAATATGGAAGCGCTCGACAGGCGTGTTCATGCCAGCCAAAAACGGCGTCGTCTTGTTTTCGCATCACACATGACGGGCCGACATACCGCATGGGACTACCATCCACCGTGCAATGCCGCCAATCAATACATGCGCAACCATCTGGACCTCAATGACGTCGAAGCGGGTTCAAGAATCAAGAGCAGGGTAGGCGGTTGAGATTGGTGCTGCGAAAAAAATTATGTCCCGCACTCCCATGAAACCGTTTGCACTGCTCATAAAGCCTACGTCTGCGGATTGCAATCTGCGGTGTGAATACTGTTTTTATCTTGAGAAGAGGGCGCTGTACCCGAGCGACGGGAAACATCGCATGAACGACGAAACATTGCGTACCCTCCTCAAGAGGTACTTTGCAACGTCGCAGCCGGTATACTCCATGATCTGGCAAGGTGGTGAGCCGACCCTCATGGGGACATCCTTTTTTCGTCGGGTCATTGACGAACAGAAAAAGCTTGCTCCTCGCGGCGCACAGATTGCAAACGCGCTGCAAACAAATGCGACATTGGTACAATCGGATTTGGCAACACTTATCGCTCAATATCGTTTTCTTGTTGGGTGTAGTCTTGATGGGCCCGCCGATCTCCACGATGTATATCGGAGGACGGCATCTCGCCGTGAAAGTTACACCAAAGTTGTTCATGGAATACGAACGTTGCAGAGCCATGGTGTTCCGCTCAATGGCACTGTTCTTGTCTCTACCGCAAATGTAGATTCCCCTCTTCGCGTGTACCGTCATCTTCTCGAACTGGGGATTCACCATATTCAGTTCATACCGTGTGTTGAATTTGACAATTTGGGGAATTCATGTTCATTTACTATAAGCGGAAAACAATGGGGAACATTTCTCTTATCAATTTTTGAATTTTGGTACACATCACACCGCAGATACGTGTCAATTCGTAATTTCGATTCTCTCATTGCAAAAATGGCGGGGATCGCCAACACGGAATGTCGTCTTTGCCACCAATGTGATCAGTATCTCGTTGTTGAATATAATGGAGACGTGTATCCCTGCGACTTTTTTGTCGGAGAACAATACCTCTTAGGCAATCTGTTTGACGATGCATTTGAAAGCATTGTGCAAAGTTCTCGTTATCAGGATTTTGTCTCGCGGAAAAATTCGCTTCCCGAACAGTGCGTTGCCTGTACATATTATCGTTTGTGCATGGGAGATTGCCCGAAGTTTCGTGCCGGGGCAGGCGGTGAAGCTCCAAGCTGGTTGTGTGACGGCTGGAGCATGTTTTTTGAAACGGCGAAAGAGCGATTGGAGTCACTCTCTATTTATTGAAGAGATTCGGACTTCGCTTTTCGGCCCGGCATGACGAACTATAACAAGGGAGAATGTATGAAGAAGTTAACCATGTATCTGATCGTGTCGGCCTTGCTGCTCGTTGTTGCCACACCAGCGCTTGCATTGGAAAAAGTGCGTTTTGGGGTTCCTCCGTGGCCAGGAGTAGAAGTGAAAACCGAAGTTGTTCACCAGATACTGGACGCTCTTGGTTATCCCATGCAGAAATTGGAAATTGGACCTCCCATTATTTACAAAGGGCTTGTGTCGGACGAAGTGGATGCGTTTCTCGGGGGATGGATACCACAACAAAATCCGATGCTTGATCCGCTTCTTGAAAAAAAAGCTGTAGAAGTCGCGCAAACCAACCTTGATACAGCCAGAATCAGTCTGTGTGTACCGCGATATGTGTCCGAAGCAGGCGTCAAGACATTCGCTGATCTCAACAAGCATGCCGATCAATTCAAACATACCGTGTATAATATTGAAGCCGGTTCGGGAATGAATACGAATATGGGCGAAATTATCGCCAACAACGTGGCCGGACTCGGTGATTGGAAACAAACCGGGGCCACAGTTGCTGCCATGCTCACCCAAGTGAAGAGCATGATGAAAGATCATGAATGGGTTGTTTTCGGTTGCTGGAAACCTCATTGGATGAATGTGACACTTGATATGGTTTATCTTGACGGTGTGCCTGGAACCGAAAAATTTGCGAGTGATTCCAAAGTTTATACGGTTGTCAGTGTTGACTTGAAAGACCGTCATCCGCAAGTCTATCGCTTTTTGAAAAATATGAAGGTCGACGCCAAAACACAGAGTCAGTGGATTATGGACTATGCTAACCGGAAAATTCCGGCTGATAAGGTTGCCGCAGACTGGATCGCTACGCACAACGATACGATAGCAACCTGGCTTGATGGCGTGCAAGCCGCTGACGGAACCGATGCCATGGAGAAAATAAAAGAGAAGCAGAAATAAAGCAGCATTCACCTTTCTTTAATATGAATACAAGGCCCAACAGTGATGTTGGGTCTTTTTTTGATTACTGGGTATGAGATGGAGATGTTTGTGGATTCATAGAGATACGTGCTTTATTTGCTGAATAATACAATGTTAGAAGAACTGCGACTTGAGTTGTCAAGATGATTTGAACTCTATATTTTCTGAAAATAGGAATCAGATATACTTTTGATAGTATGTACAACTTTTATTGGAAAACCGCTTCCAGTTCTTTCATTCAAGCCACCAAGGAAACATCCATCCCTCATATTGGCTCGCCATTTGTAAAAAGTCGCATTGCTTATGCCGTACTCACGGCACAACCCAGAAACGGTAATTCCGTTCTCGACCTGCTTCAAAATATTCAAAATCTGGCTGTCCGTGAAACGTGCTTTTTCATGCGAATCTTCTCGCTTAAGTTTACGAGAAAATTCTACTTCTGAGGACCACTATTTTGGGGGGGGGATTACCGAACCACTTCTCTTGCACCGTTACGCGAGTAGGGCTCTTGAACTGTTGACCAAGGAGTTCGTGTCTTTGAACGTGGTTGATGCCATCCGCGTACAAACAGTACGCAGGACATTGACCCTGGCCTCTACGCAGTTTTCGTCAAGGACAAAAGGATGTGTATGTAAAAGGTAGGCCCACCTCTTCGTCGCTGTCGCTGATTTGGCCTGTATTGGAAGGGGCTTCAGAGGAGGATTTATGAACAAATCCACCTTGCCAATGCTGCTGAGCTGTCTCCCGAATACAATCATCCTATCACATGGGAAAGACGCCTGAGTCTTTCGACAACTTGGTTGTCATCCTCCATACGCTGTTGATTAAACTTGAACTTCGAGACGGCCTCCAACGGAACCAGTCCTAGCATGGCTCCATCAGCATCCTGGACCATGCCCACACCATTTGCGCGCTTGTCGCTGGGCGAGAGAATGATCTTGCCACCCGACTCGACAGCTGCCTGAATAGCGGCTTCCACATCTTCCACGGCGATGATGATCCGCCAGCCAGGTTTCGAGTCTGGATGGCGGTCCGCGGGGTAATCCCCCATGCTGGCGACGACTGCGTCATCCTTCAGCGCCAGAAATGCCTGGTTGTCAAATGGCGTGGAAGCGGGTCGGTAGCTCCAGCCAAAAACGTTCGCATAGAAGTTCTTAGCCTCATCCAGGTCATTGGTCACGTATGCCGCGCCTACGATTTTGCCGACAATGTGCTTTGAGTCCATGGATTCCTCCTACTTCATTTTCGGTGTAGTGGGCCAGAGAGCACCGTACGTGGCGTAAGCCTGCCACGCGGACAACATTCAGATGGTCTCAGCAACAGGCGAAGATGCCAAGAATCACTTCCCCAATTATGTCCATAGCCCCTTCGGAGGCGATTTCAACGCCGACATCTATGCCTATGCCTGCCCAGGAATCGGCGAGGACATCGGAGACAACGTCAGCACCGCCCAGCAAATCCGTAAGTGGTGTTTCGCTGGTCAGATCGCCGAGCCCTTCGGCGTCATTGAATACGGCATCCAGACCTTCGTTTGCGTTCATCCGGGCCGAGTCCTGGACTGAGCCGTAACGCGCCTCCTGATAAAGGTCCGTCAATACGGACTTGAGGCCCTTTTTCAATTCAGTCTTGCCAGCCATTTTAAAGAGCGGCCAGAAGGCGTGTGCTGATGTACTCGCCCAGTTTATGCTCTTGCTGGCGTTGATGACGGCACTTTTTGTATAATCATTAAACTGTTCGGCAAGATACTTATAGATTTCTCCCCCAGAACTCTCGTTCTTACCGTATGTTTTGACGAATTCTTTGTATGCCGTGACCAGGGCGCTCATGGGGGACATGCCTTGTTTGAGATACTTTTCAAAATTTTCCCTGAAAGGCGCGTAGTAGCCCTGTGGTTTTCCCCATATTCGAGCTAGAGCATTGGCCTTGGCCTCTATTCCCGCTTCGGCTATGGCTGCGACAGGTGGCATGCCTTCAGCCAGATTGCGCTTCACACAGCTCAAATAGTATTTTTTTGCATTGGCGACGTCATTTTCTACCTCCGTTTTGGAAGTGTAACCGTCGTTAGCCGCCTTGTAGACTGTCGTCCCGACGCTGGCGAGGCCCTGATTTACCGAATCGGCCAGATCCTTGGCTTCTGCGTAGAGTGACCTGGCTGCGTCTACAGGGTCTGCGCCCTGGTACACAGCCTTGGCTAGAGCGTCTTCAAACTGATGCCCCGCAGTGATGTCGTCCGTATCCATGTCCTGTTGTGGGGAGAGTTGATCGTCTTTCAGATTTGAGCTGTGCTGCGCAGTCTCGTACATGCCTTGGTAGGTCATTATCTGCGTGGCTTTGGCGAATCCGTAGGTTTTGGCGTAGGCCGTTATCCCCTGGAAGTACTCCTGCAAGGCCTGGGAGGGCGCAACGCTCTGTGTGGCTTTGGCCGAGACGTAGCCAGCGCACAAGGATAGAACCTGGGCGGCCTGATCTGGCGTCTTGCCCTGCTTTATCAGCGCTGCGTACTCATCACCAAAGGCCTTGTCCGCAGCAGGGGATTTCTGGCCGCCATCGGAAAAAGCCTGTTCAAGCGCGACTCGGCTACAGTACATGGCATAGGCTTGGCTTGTAGAGACGCCGTAAGTGCTTTGAAGCTTGGTCACGCCATTGAATAAGTTGTTGGAGAGCTGGTCCATGACGTGCTGGTCGATGGTTTGGCCATCCTGCAGGAACTTGCTGGAGACCTGGATGTAGCTGACCAGCTGATCGGTGACCTTGGCGTAGTCCGCGGGCGAAGCTTTACCCGGGATGGCGGAGAAGAGTTCCTGGGTCAACTCTCCAACGCTGTCCATGTACATTTTCAGACTGTTGACTGAGAGGTCCTTGCTCTTGGCCAGTTGAGCTATGGCGTTGAGGATTTTGTAGCTGTCGACCTTGGAGTAGGCCCAGCTTTGCAATTTGCTGCTCAGGCTGACGAGGGTTGTCTTGGCCTGATGAGTGGAAAGACCTTTCGCGGTGAAAGCGCCGAGGATCGCCTGTGTCAGGCTGCCGTCCTGTCCGGCGAGGCTCGCCTCGCGATAAAGTTTGCCCATAGCCTGTGGGTAGCTGCTGCCCGTGCTCACAAGGCCGAAGAGTTGGGTGCCCAGATTGGTCATCATTGTCTGGAGCTTGTTCGTTGTCATGTCCTTGCCGCCGGTGATCTCTTGCCCCAAGGTGGCGACATACATCTGGATGTAGCCACAAGCCTTGAGGTAGTCGGCCGGGGAGGGCGAGCCCTTCACAGTCTGGAAAAAACCGTTGGCTATGTTGGGCATTTGGCCCACCAGGTACTCGACGGATTTGGCGGGCAACCCCTTGGCTTTGGCCATGGAGGCGACAGACTCCAACACCAACGCGCAGTTTGTCCGGGAGAAGCCCATGCTCTTCAAATCAGCCAGCATGTTGCTCACTTTCTGAGGCGCATCTTTCGTGGAGACGCCGCCCGCTTTCAACGCGCCAATCATGTCCGTGTACCCCTTGGAAAGCACGGTGGAGTTGGACGCCAGCTCTTGCATGGTCGCAACAGCTTTGGCTGCGTCCATGCCAGGGAAGAACTGATGACCGAGGATATTTAAGGCGATATCACGCAGAATCGAGGTGGCTGTATTGCCAGGGTGTTCCAGGCTCTCGGGATATATGGCCGCATCTTGGCCGGAAGGGACGATGGATGCGTCGCCATCCTTGAGCCTTTTCATTATTCCAGTGAGCGCCACCTGCCGGTACATCTCGTACTTGGCAGCCTGGTCGCCGCTCATGCCGTTTTGTTCAAGCTGCTTTATCTCGTCGTGTATGTATGTTGCCTGCTTGTGCACGATGCCATTTTGCTGGGCCATGGCCTGGGCAATGGCTATGGCGCGCTGTTTTTGCGCCTGGTCGATTTTTATCTGGTGGATACCATCCATTGCCGCCGCTACGCCAATTCCAGGATTGTAGGGCTCTGCAAATGCCTCGAAGGTCTGGAAGCCCGTGTGGGCAGCGTCCAGGAGGCTTTTCGTTTGCGCGGGCACTCCTTTTTCTTGCGCGTGTCCCTTGGCGAGGTGCTTCTCGGCATAGTCCATGGCCAACTTCAGGTGATGCTCATTGAACTGGAAGCCTTTATTGTTAGCAATTTGTGTCACATGTGCGGCGCTCGGGGCTTGCTCAATTTCTTTCCAGAGAGAGGGGTCCTGAAGAGCCTGTTGCACAAACGTAGATGCAAGGTCGACGGACATGATATATTCTCCTTGGTGTAGATTCTAAAGCATATCCACTTTCCTTCGCACAGCATGTTCACCCCATCATGGACTCTGCTCTCTCAATGTATAAAGTGGAGTAGGCCAGCATGGGGTCTGAGCTGTGATGGCAACGAAAAGTCTACCGGGGAGGCTTCAATAGAATTACCACCTTTCCCTTATATGGCCGACATGCCAGTATCGGCGGCGAATCACTCCCTGACTGTAAACGGTTAGCGCTCATGAAATGATTGTTGAAGCGACAGCGTGATAGGTTTTAGAAAATAGCCTATGAGAGTCTTGTTGCCTGTTTTAATGTCTGCCTGAACGGTCATGCCGGGGAGAATGAGGAGTTTTTTATCGCCCTTGACGATGTAGTTTTTATCCAACTCGACAATGCCCTTGTAAAACACGCTGCCGTTTTCTCCGACAATGGTCGTGGGTGAGATTTCAACAAGTTTCCCTTTCATGCCGCCATACCTTGAAAAATCATACGCTGTCAGTTTTACCGTTACGGTCTGATCGAGGCTGACGTGCCCTATGTCACGGGAGGAAATACGGACTTCGGCAACCAGTTTTTCACCAACTGGCACCAATTCCATAAGCGTGGCTCCAGGTTTGACGACTTCTCCCGCCGAATACACCTGGACATTATGCACAACTCCGTTTGTAGGGGCTTTGATCGAAAGTTGATAGACATCCATCTCAAATCGCTTGATGATTTCATCAATTTCGGCAAGCTCAGCCTGGACTCCGGCCTGTTCTGTCATCCAATTATCCAAGGCTTCCTCTTTGAGCTTGAGAAGGCGATTTTTGGTTTCCGTCAATTTTTCGGTTAATTGAATACGTCGCATGGGGATTTGGTTGAGCAATTCCTGAACCTGCAGAAATTGTCGTTTAATACTAAAAAATTCACGTTTACCTACAAGCTCTTTCTTATAAAGGTCTTCATAGGTTTTATATTCATCCTCTAACAATTTGTACTGCTGCCGAAGGGTTTGCTCGCTGTTGTCCAGCTCAGTATATTCAGCTTCGTATTGCTTTATTTGATTGTTGAGAATGTCGCTGGCTATTTGTAGTGATTCCTTTTTTTGCGCATAAAGAAGTGATTGTTGTTCAGCCAGTCGAGAATACTTTGCCGGAATCGAACCAAAATCTGGTTCGTGGTCATTGATAAGCGCTTGAAGACGTTCTTCACGTAACTGAAGCGACATCCGACGTACTTTTTGCTGATCCAGTGTTGATACGGAAACCGTTGGGTCCATCAGAACAAGTTTTTGACCTTTCTCCACAGCTTGGCCGTCCATCACCAGAATCTCCGAAACAATGCCGCCATCTTCGCTCTGAATGAGTTTCACATGCCCGGACGGAATAATCTTTCCTGTAGCAACTGCGACTTCATCTATTTTCGTCAGACTGGCCCAGGTGATGAACGCGGCAATGATTAGAGTCAATGATATAATGACATATCGCACCAACCGAGGAACGCCGGTCTCTTCCAGTAAAAGCGCCTGTGAAAGGTGAAGCGTGTCGCGCTTAAGTACACGTGGAGCATTTTTTTTCATACAGTATCCCTCATAGGCGCATCGGTTCTTGTCTCATCAGCAACGATATTCTGCGGGGAGAAGAGGCAAAACGGCGTCCTTGGCGCCAAATGCACGCACACGTCCTTTTTCCAGCCAGAGAATCTTATCCACGAGTTTGAGGTAGGGAGCGGAATTCGTGACCATGACAATACTGGCATGCCCTCGAAGTTCTTCCAGTGCATCCAAAATGATGCTGGATTCATCTGCTCCCGGTCGTTCCAATACTTCGTCAAGGAGTACCAATGAAGCCGGTCGCAACAATGCCCGAGCCAGATTAAGTTTTTTTAAAAAGGAAACCGGTATCTGCTTCATGCGATGATCGCCAATACGTGTCCCCATGCCTTCGGGCATGGCCTCAATTGCTTCTAATATGCCAGATCGTTTGCAGGCATCGCGTAGTGCATCATCGGATGCCAATGGATTGGTCAAACGCAAATTCTGGGCAATGGTACCATAAAAAAAATGAGGATCCTGAGGGGCATAGCTAATGCTTCTGCGCAGGGAAAGTGGATCTATCTGTCCCAAACTGGTGTTGTTGAGCGTAATGCGGCCTGCTTGCGGGGAGTACAGTCCCATAATGAGTTTTAGAATGGTGGACTTCCCAGCTCCATCATGTCCGGCTACAGCAAGAATTTCATTGTTTTCTATCTTAAAGCTGACACTCAGCAAGGCTGGTTGGGCATCTTTCATATACCGTATGGACACTTGGGAAAACGCGACTTGACCACGGATATTTCTATTCAAATTGAGCAATGACTCGCTTCGGTGTTCAATGTCGAGATTCATAAGCCGATCAACTTGGTTCACGCTCTTGTTGATCCGCTCCACCTGCAGCATAACCACGAATGCTGAGCGTAATGGAGCAAGAATACGCCAGACCAGAATCATGCAGGCCACCAACGCACCCATGCTCATGGTACCGGCAAGAACATTTTTGACAGAAAACGCCATGGTGCAGACGCCGGCTCCCATGATAAGCGAATTCGTCCAAACATTGATCTGTGAAGCCAGTTGAGCCGCTTGGTATGACTGCGCGGAGCATTCAGCTGAGAGCTGCCGAAATCGGGTTTCCCACATGCCGGGAGTGCTGGTCATTTTGATAGCCCGCATTTTGAGCAGAATTTCCATGACCAGTTCTTGTCTGGCGGCGTTGGCTTTGGCAACGGCGGCATTGGATCGACGAACTTTGGGCAAGTAGATAAGCGCCAGCAGAAGGAATGACCCTATAGCGAGGAGTGGAACAAAAACGACGTATCCACCTAAAAATCCCATAGCCACAACAAGCAGGGTAATAAATGGGATTTCAAGTAAAGCTATGAATGCTTGTCCTGAAAAAAAATCGCGTATGGTTTCGAAATCTCGTATACGGGCGGCCTGAGAACCAATAGATGCCGACTCCGTAAAGGATGGGGGTAAGTATAAAATTCGTCTGAAGACTTCATTGCCGACGATATTGCCTAACCTGGCTCCGATAAAACTTAAGATGCCATTTCGCATGACACGAAGCCCAAAATCGCTCAACACAAATACTATAACGCCCATACTGATGTAGGCCAGGGTGGTGTTGTTTTCGAAAAAAGGCATCTGATCATAAATCATCATAACAAAGAGGGGCATAATCAATGCCAGGACGCTGAGAAGAAAAGAAATGAGCAAGCCCTGTTTTATGGTTTTATGGAAACGGCTCAACGCTTTCCGAAACCATTGCTGTTGCTTGCGGTGCAAAGAGTGCCCTTGAATATCTACCGGAGTGAAAAAGAAGGCCGTCCCCTTGATAGGCTGCGGCGACAGGGTGCTGTAGCTTTGCGTGTCTGCATCAAAGACAAGTTGAGATCTTCCGTCGCTTTTGGCTAAAACAGCAACGCGGCCGTTCTCGTCTACAAAAAGACAGGGCAACATACGCGGGTCCAAGGCGTCTTGCCGAATGTGTACTGATCGGCTTCCAAATTTGAGATTCGCCATTACATTGAGCAAGTCGGACAAGTCGATGCTATCGCTCAGGTGCGGAAACGATTCTGCCAAATGCGCATCGCTGCCTCTCCAGCCCAATGCATCCAAAAGAGGCGGGATGCATGGCCCGAGTCCTCCCGGGAAGACAAAACCCAATGTTTGGGAGGGAGTGACCATCATGCCTGCCTCCCGTTCTCAACAGTGTCCGGAGGAGCTTTTTGTCCGAGGACGAAGGTGTTGTAGTCCACCACGTTGATGTGGTTAACCCACCAGTCTAATATGGACAATTTGAGTCCGGATACCATTTGTAGCCTACCGCGTTTAAAATCGCTGTAATGATCTTGGATCATTTTCAGGAAAAAAGCGTGTTGTTCGAGATGTGCCTCTTTGAGCGGGCTATTCATCTCGGTCATAATCTTTTCTTCACGATTGAAATGGAGTCCGGCGTAGTCGATGAGCAGTGTGAAAATTTCCTCCCCTTTTTTCAGGTTATCGAGGGATACATTGGAGTTATGAAACGCCTGAATGACAATGTTAAGATCAAGAGCATACTGAGTGAACTTTCTATGGTCTTCATCCACCCCCTTGATCCCGATAACCTGTACAATATCGGATACATCATCCCAAACTCGTGCCGACTGCAACACCCATCGTGTCCAGGCCAGTTCCCTGGTTTCGGTTGTTCCGGTCTTTGCTTCTAGCATCGTTCGGCCTCTTCTTTGATCAACACACCATCAACAAGATGGTAGACCCTATCGGACAGAGATATAATACGAGGATCGGATGTAACTATAATAATAGTGCAACACCCTTTAAGCTTACCGAGCAGCCAAAAAAAGAGCTGGTCGCTTTCGCTGTCCATGGAGTCGTTCACTTTGTCCAATAAGAGGATTCGAGGGCGAATCGTGAGAGCGCGGGCCAGGCAGATACGTTGGATAATACCTGTAGAAAGAAACTCGTAAAGTCTGGCTCCAACCTGTGTTTCATACCCCAAAGGTAGTTCCGAGACGACTTCATCAAGTCCAAGCAGTGCGGCCGCATCCAGGGACGCTTCGCGGTAGGCTGGATTGAACAACGTCAGGTTGTCGAAAATAGTTCCGCTAAAAAGTGTTCCTTGTTGTGGAATGAACTCAATGCGGCCTTTGAAGTTGTTGTGGCAAATTTCGGCCATATCGATGCCGTCAATATATACTCGGCCTTCTGTTGGAATCACCAAACCATAAATAAGGTTGAGTAACGTTGTTGTGCCATGCGATCCTCTGTGTCGCAGACAGACCATCTCTTTCGGATTCACTTCCAGGTCGATAGCGTTCGCTACCCATGGCAAATGTTCATTGTAGCGAAAAGAAAGATTCTCAAGCCGAATGCGGCCAAGAATTTCATCAGGAAGGCAGGGTGCGGAGACATCGGACTCTTGTCGCAATGCCTCAATCTGTTGAATTTGGGTGAGCGCAATTTCAATGTCCGCATGCCGAACCCAAAACGCGGCCACTTTGCGTATCGGTTGGAAAAAACGTCCACTTAACAAGGTGCAGGCTGCCAGACTGCCCAGCGTGATGTACCCTTGAATGGCCTGTGTGCCTCCGACAAACAATACAGTAAAAAGTATGAGCTGAGAAAAAATCCCGCCAAGGCTTACAGGCAGATTGCCCACACTAATGACATCGAAATCACTCTTCGCCACTTCGGCTTCAAGTCGTTCGTGTCGGCGCAACATCTGTTCTTCGAGAGAGATGGCTTTAATCGTATGAACGCCGGATAATGCTTCGACAAGAAAGTTGTAACGTCGGTCACCAAGCATCTTTTGACGTTTGCGATTTATGCTGTAACGTCTCCTCGTAAAAGAGATGATGATTAAGAACACCATGGAAATAGCGAGGATGCATCCTGCCGTCCACAGTCCTCCCAGAAATCCGACGACAGTAAGAAATAGCAAAGCAAAAGGCAGATCAAGCAAGAGCTGAAAATACTGTCCGGCATAGTAGCCACGCAACGTGCTCACAGCGCGAAGGCGGTCGAGATGGACGCCGGTGCCATCCTTCTCGAAGTGATCAAGCACCCCGTTAAGCCATTTCTCGATGCAGTTCACCGACATGGTGTGCTCGAACCTGGCCGAGATCCAATTTGTTATGGTTGAACGGCATAGTCGTAACCCCGATTCAATCAATACAACGCAGAAAAAGCCGACGACGAGCCACAGCAAGGTGTTCATTGATCGTGTGGGCACAATGCGGTCATACACCTGCATAAGTATGATTGGTAAAGCCAACGAAAGCACATTAATGCTGAAGGACGCAAAGAACAGGTCGATCAGGTTGCCAGAGAGAAGAGGTAATGACCTGATGCCATGAGGTGGACCAGCTTTCTTGGAAAAAACGACACTCATACCGTTCAGCCTTTGTTGCGTATTGCCGTCATTATCGTTTGTTTCGTAACCGGATGTCTCCAATAAAGCAGTGAGTTGTCCTCGCTACCAATCACCATGATCGGAAAAGTCGTCTGTGTCATGATTAAAGGCATCAAGACTGTCTGAATCTTCCAAGTCTTGGTTTATGTCTTCGTTTTTGCCCACACCTTTCCCTTTTCCGGCTTTCCCGCCGTCATCGTCAACATCCGACGCTTCGGTCCATCCATTGCTCAAATCTCCTTCGTCACTGCCACCAGCAAAGTTGTCATCGGACTCGACTGTTTGAGTCCATCCACCCGAATGACTGGCAGCATCGTCAGTTTCCATTAAGAAAAAATCCTCGGCTAAAGCGTCATCACCGGCAGAAA
>NZ_KE386883.1:3889-64169 GCF_000429305.1 Desulfovibrio inopinatus DSM 10711 | reverse complement strand
CATCGAACTGGAAGAAACAGAAACTTCACGTGTCAAATCTCCATATTCGTATTGCTGACGCAAGGAATGACTACTTGCACAAAATCAGTACTGCAATAAGCAAAAATCACGCGGTTGTTGTACTGGAAGATTTGCGAGTAGTGAATATGAGCAAGTCGGCAAGGGGAACTCTGGAGGAGCCAGGATGCAATGTTTCTGCGAAATCTGGGTTGAATAAGGCGATTCTTGACCAAGGTTGGTTTTCTTTTCGTACCATGCTTGAGTACAAAGAAACTTGGCTCGGCGGTCGGGTTGTGATCATAAACCCCCAAAATACGTCAAGAACGTGCCCGAAATGCGGACACACATCAAAAAACAACAGAAAGACTCAAGCGAACTTCGCTTGTGTTGAATGCGGCTACACTGCGAATGCAGATTTTGTGGGCGCTTTGAATATTTTGGCGGCTGGGCAAGCCGTGTCAGCCTGTGGAGTGGGAAAGGCTCAAGCGCCCACTTTGAAGCAGGAACCCGCCAAAAAAGCCGTTTAACGACTCTGTTTGGAATCCTCGGCCTTCAGGACGGGGAGGATGTCAAGCACGCCCTACTTTACGATTGTTTGTTCCACATGACGTCAGGCGATGGTTTTTTCTCCATGCAAGAAATATTTTTATGGACTAAAGTAATGGAGACCTTTAGCCGATAAGTGTTCATTCGGTGAACAAACAATTCCCGAAGGAGAAGGTATGCCTGATGATACTCAAGAAATAGCCACTCAGTCTGTTATTCCAGGGAATTACGCTGTGGGTGGGTATAATCAAGAAGATTCCTGGTGCGCATCGAATGAACAGCATGTAAACATGCACGCCCTACGAACACGGTACTACGCTCCCAGCAAAGATGCACGCGTTCTTGGGATTCTTGATGCGCTCTCGCAAGATTCCGAAATTTCTCAGCGTGATATTGCCCGTCGTTTGGGCATTAGCGGCGCTTTGGTCAATCAACATCTTCACGAATTGGCCTCTCGACATTTGCTGCAATTTGAAGCGCTTAACGGCAAAAGCTATCGCTATAGCCTGACCCCGGACGGGGAACGTCTTCGGAAGGAGATGGAGGCTATTTATGCAACCGAAGCTGTACATATTTATACGGCACTTAAATCTCGAATTCGCAAACGACTTGAATATTTAGTGAAAAAATCTCTTTTTCGAGTCGTGTTTTTCGGTGCATCGGAAACATGTGAAGTTGCCCTGTCTGCCAGTGCCAATTTGCCATTAAAAGTCATCGCCCTCGTTGATAGTGACCCGCATAAGCAGGGGACTCTTTTTCATGGCTATGTGCTGTCTCCGCCTCAGATTTTGGAGACTGTCGCGTGTGATGCCGTGTTAATTACTTCTTTTGGGCGGCAGCAAGAAATCAGCGAACAATTAGCTCCCTTGTGTCGTGCCACAGGGGTGGAGATGGTGAGCTTATGAGTATTGGAAAAATCATACAACTGGCTAACGGTCGTCGTATTGGTGCCGGAGAACCGTGTTTTATCGTCGCGGAAATCGGCAACAACCATCAGGGCGAGCTTGCTATCGCAAAAGAAATGGTTCACGCCGCGCATAAGGCGGGAGCCTCTGCCGTCAAATTTCAAAAACGCGATACAGAAGCGTTGTTCACTCGCGCCGGACGCGACGCTCCTTATGGTGGCCCCAATAGTTTCGGTTCCACGTATGGCCAGCATCGCAATGCCTTGGAACTCGATATGCCCGCCATGGCAGAGTTAAAAGAGTTGTCCGAATCGCTGGGTATGGTTTTCTTTGCTTCCGCCTGGGACGATGTCAGCGTGCGGAATATGCTTGATCTGAATATCGAGCTTTTCAAAATCGCGTCAGCCGATTTGGTCAATATTCCTATGCTGCGTCAAATTGGCAAAAAAGGTGTTCCTGTCGTCATGTCCACCGGCATGAGTGATTGGAAAGATATCGATGTCGCTGTCTCCGAAATGCGTCGTTTTCATGATCGTATTGTTTTATTGCATTGCAATAGCTCCTATCCTTGTCCTGATGAATTATTGGGATTGCCGGTCATGACCGCTCTTGCCAATCGTTACGGCCTCCCGACGGGGTATTCAGGACATGAAGCAGGATTAGGCCCCAGTGTTGCCTCTGTTGCCCTTGGCGCCTGCCTGGTTGAACGGCACTTTACCCTCGATTGCCACCAACGCGGCACAGACCACCAGGCATCGCTGGAACCTGACGATTTTGCCGCTATGGTTTCGATGATTCGCCAAGTTGAAGCCGCTATGCTTCTGACTGAAAAGCAGGTGTGCCCGGCAGAACAGGCCAGCGCCTCAAAGCTGAGAAAATCCATTGTATTTACACGAGATTTACCGGCAGGGCATGTGCTGCGTAGCAGTGACATCACCGTGAAATGCCCGGGAACCGGTATTTCTCCCGTGAGCTGGGATGACGTTCTTGGTGCACGATTGTTACGCGGTGTATCCTGTGAAGAGCAGGTTGCGTGGGATATGTTGCAAATAGAGACTGAAATGTCTCATCCGACCGGCACCACCCACAAACTCGCAACGAGGGGTGAAGACACGATTACATTTCGGCCATAGCGGAGGCCACGGAAATTATGCGTATTGTCATGATTACAGAAAACGATCCGGCAGGGGTCTGTTCTTTGTTGCGGCGGGCTTTGACTCGTCACACAGACCACTCTTGCCGGATCGTGACGTTGGAACTGCGCTATAATCATTTGTATGAAAAAGATCTCCATGTTCCATGGCTCGATGACGCAGGCCTTGAAGAACTTGAATCGGTTTTAGACGAGGCCGATGTTTTTCATTTTCACATGCTTGCCGATGAGCATATGCAACTTGGTCCTTTTACCGCCGCGCAATTCCTGGACGACAAGAAACGCATTGTTCACCACCACCACGGACACCATGTCTTTCGGGGCAATCCGGAAATATTTCAAAAGAAATACGCCGACTTGAACCGTAAAAATCTTTTGGTCAGTACTCCGGATCTGTTGTTCAAGCTGCCTGCCGCCCGTTGGCAGCCGAATCTCATTCCCGAACACGATTCGAGATACATGCCGAACCCACGACTTGCGGACGGAAAAATACGTATCGCGCATTCACCAACCCGAAAAGATCTCAAAAATACCGATGATCTTCTCGCGGTGCATGACAAGATTACGTCGGAATTGCCGCATTTTGAATTGGATATGATCGACAACGCCACACACAACGACTGTTTAGCACGTAAACAATCGTGTGATATCGCCTTTGACCACATGCAAGGATATTACGGCATGGCTTCTTTGGAAGCACTTTCCCAAGGACTGCCCACCATTGCCGGCCTCAGTGATCATACGATTGCCCGCATCCGTGAATATTTCGGGTGCGATGATTTGCCATGGGTGATTGCTCGTCATGCCGACGAACTGGAAACCGCGTTGCGTCATCTCGCGCTTGATGATGACGAACGAGAACAGCGCGGTGCAGCGTCACGTCATTTTATGGAAACGGTCTGGACTGAAAAAAGACTGACTACCGATTTGGCGACGTTTTACGAAGAGTTGGCGTAAGAGTATAATAGGGACTGGGTATCTCTTGTTCTTTTTTCAAGCCCATGCAGTCTTTCTGTACCATGTTGATACCAGCGGAGGCGTATTTTGAGTGAAACTCTGACACCATCAGGAGATGCCTACAAGTGGCTTGATGTCGGCATGCTGCAATCGTTAAGCACCGATAAAAAAGTTATTCTGTTTGGTGCCGGGCAAGGAAGTGTTGATTTCCTCACTGCAAATAAAAGTTCTGAAACCCCTTTTTATGTAGAAGCCGTGACGGACAATGATCCTACGATGTGGGGGAAAAAACTTTTCGAAAAACCCATCATACCACCCAGCACGTTGCGTGAGCTGCATAATATTTTTATTATTATAACGACAATATCGGGAAAGGATGCCGTCTCTCTCCAGCTGGAATCAATGGGATACTCCAGAGGGCAGGACTTCATCACCGCAGGCAAGTATCCAGCTAGCTCATTGAGAAACCTGAACCTGTTTTTGAGATATGATGCCGAACATGCGATAACAAAACCGAATAATACAATTTTACACATTGGTCCCGGTGGTTTTCTTGGCCTTGAGTGCTGCCTCTATTCTATGGGACATTCGGTTGTATCTGTCGATGCGAACAGCTTCGGCATGCAATACCCGGACGTCTCGGATTCATATCAACGATATGTTTCGTTTTTTGACGAGTTCATTTCTCAGGAAGGGGCAGATGTAGAAAAAGACAATCTCGCACAACGATTTCATGAGTTATTTATACAAAACGGTTCCACTGTGTTGCTTGATGCTTCAAAAGTGCCGTTTTTTTTCCCTCACCGACTAAGCTCCATTCCCCTTGAAGATGAAAGTGTTGATGTTGTTATTTCGTTCGCCGTGCTCGAGCATGTACGGGATCCAGAGAAATGTATTTCAGAGATTCGTCGAGTTCTCCGGCCTGGAGGATTTTCTTTTCAGAAAATTGTAACCCGAGATCACAGGTCTTTTAGTAACATATCAGGCTATCACGCGTTTAGTTATCTGGAATATACCGAAGAGAAATGGGAGGAAATCAACAGAAATAAATTCTATCAGAATAGAGTATTGCCTCGCGCCTGGAAAAATCTCTTTGCCAATTTTCTAGAAGTACAGCACTTTGAGACACTGTGTAGCTATACGCTCAGTGAACAGCAATGCAGAGAAATACAGAAATTTGATAAAAATGTATTTTTATCTGATCTGAAAGAGTGTGATTGTATTCTTCTTGCACGGAAGCAATCGTAATACTGTGACGTGCTCCTTACCGCTGCATTTTGACCAGAATCTATTTCTTTTTCCGCTACAGTCTCCGCCAACGGACATCACTACGGCAATCTATTCTCCCGTGTTCTGCAACATGCGTGTGTATCTTTGTGTACGTAAGAATGGTTCAGCGAATGTCATTACGGTGGGTATTCCGTGCCTCTTTTGTCAGGGACAATCCGTTGTGGCGTATGAGTTTGTGCAGAGTCCAATACCGCCAGAACACCATATACGCCCAAGTCGGTGCCCAAGAATCTCCAAAGGCAATCGAGGAAGATTGAAAAAAGGAAAATATGTGGAGGAGTGCTCGTGAAGTAGCAACGAGACTTTACTCTGGAGAAAAGCATCTAAAATGCGTACAAGAAAGAACAAAAGAGGCATCAGGGAACACCTTATTCTCGTGTATTCAGCTTCGGAGGTCTGCTTTGGATAGGAATGGGCGTTTAGAAATAAAACTTGAGTCGAATACTCTTGAACTTTTCTTTGGTAATGAAAAGATATTTTCGTGTCGTATGACATTGAAGGCAATTTATAGTGTCATCAATTCTATTGATGCAGCCTTATTATCACAAGGTATTTGGTTTAGAGTAAAAGAAAAAGATTTAAGAAATCCAATTGCGTTTGAACTGTTTATGCACATCATCATGTCGAATATGGTGCATTATGTTTTTCCTCAGTATCACCGCGTGTATCCACACCGTCAAAATATTCGTCTTCAATCCATCGACTCAGAAATAAGCACAATACGAAATACTGAATATATAAATGATATGAATCATTTGTATTCATTACATAATGTACTGCATGGAAAGCCTATCTTTATTGTCATGCCGGGCCCGTCTTTGGATATGAATTTTATTCGAGAAAAGCGCGATTCATGTATTTTACTTGTTGCGGGGCGGGCAGTTGAAAAGATCATTCAAGCCGATATTGTTCCAGATATTATATATGTTCAAGATATTAATGTGGAAGCATGGGATCAATATTTCAATATGCTTGGAGAGAGAAAATTTGATACCATTCTTGTCGCAAACCCAATGGGTGCTATTTATAAATATGCGAAGAATTTTTCACGAGTCTTTAAAGCCTGGAATATGTATCCGTTTGAACGTGATGTTTTTCCAAAAATAGATGAGATCTCCCCAAGTACCTCGTCAGGAGCCTATTCAACGGCACGTCTTCTTGGAGGAAATCCTATTGTATTTATTGGGAATGATTGTGGAAGCAATACTCCCCCTCGAGATGGAAACGGAGTTGAAAGTCAAACCAATTTCCAGTTTACTCAAGAAGGTGAGTATCTGCTTTTTGATCCAACATTTTATTCTCGTTCCATATATATGCGTTTTGCTGATGAATTTTCCGTCATCACAAGCAATCAATATATAGCAGGAATTCAGTGGATTAAATCTAAAATGATGCTCAGTGAGTCTACAGAGCCAATACATGTGTATGACATATCAACAACAGGACTCGTACGATTTAATTCAAAAATTCTCGATGGAAATAATATTGTATATCCGTCAGGAGTATCGATGCCTCCCCTTCCTCGATATGAAACAGATTATGATGTAGTTAAATTTTTGAATAATAAAAAACGAGTGTATGATTTTATTGAAAAGCATATTGCACAAGGAAATACTACAGCATCTCTTTTTAAAAGGCCATTTAGTTGTGTATTGAGAGGAACAAATATGTCAGCATATGATGCGAAAGAATTATATGATGGAGATATTGCTCTTATACAGAAGAATATAGCAATAGTAAAAGAGCACATTGATACAGCAATTTCAGCGATTCAAGGAAAATAAGAATGACATATACAAACCAATAATATGTTATTTTTTCCTCGGTGCTGGGGAGGGCTGTTTGCTTGTACGAATGTGTTACGTGTCAAAATATCTCTGGAACTTTGTGTATTCCTTGGTGTTTATTGTGCATGACTTTTTATGTGATGTGGTTTTCGTCTCGCGTAGCAATCGTTATCTGTTCTGCTGGCAATGCCTCGCGTGATACAGTCCTGAAGGAGAGAACGTGGCAGATATTCGTGATATCATGAAGCGGTTTGATGAAATCGGTAAATCCATGCCGAAACAAGCCAACCTCGTTGTATTTCCTGGGCGTGTCGGTGGCCAGATGATTGATAACGTGAAATATGCGTTTCTGTACTTTGCACGGCATGTTCCTGAAATTGATGGCCGGTTTCTCACGTTTGATCGTGACGAGCATGTTCTTCTGCAAGAGCAGGGGCTACCGTCCGTTCTCTTTGGGAGAGATGATAGTATTGAAGTCTTAGCTCGTGCTGCGCTGATTATTTCTGATGATTTTTGGTGGAAAAATGAAAGTCCTGTATATCCACTGATGCAGCGTGCTCGTACAGTGCAAATTTGGCATGGCGTTCCTCTGAAAGCGATTGGTTTTCCAGAAATAAAGTCATCCAGTAATATGACGCCTGAGAGAGCAGAGTATTTAAAACGAGGATATTCGGGCTACGATGCAGTAATCTCGACATCTCCATTTTGCACGGAACAGGCGTTTTCTCGCGCTTTTGCCGCGCATGATTTCCCCACTCTTGGATATCCACGTAATGATGTGATGTTTCGTGAACCAACACGAGACGATTTGTTCAATGTGGATGTCGAATTGTACGCTGAATTGAAACGATTTCGAAAAAAGGGCGGGAAAACAATTTTTTACATGCCAACGTTTCGTGATGAAGGCTATGATCCATTTCATTGCGGTGCAATAGACTTGGCGGCTCTTTCACATGTTGCAGAAGCAAACAATGCGTATGTTGTTTTGAAATTACATCCGTATGTGAATCTTAATTTCAAAAATTTACCCCCAGCAATTCGTGTTGCATCAAGTCAAAGCGATATTTATCCCCTGATGGGGCAATGCGATGTGTTGCTTACAGACTATTCCTCGATATATTTTGATTTTCTGTTGTTGGATCGACCCATTATTTTTTACCCATTTGATTTCGACAGATATATCACAAAAAATCGTGCGTTGCTGTTTGACTATGATTCGATGACACCAGGAAAGAAAGTCTCAACGTTTCAAGACCTTTTGCGGAGTATCGAAGAGACGCTTGCCGATGCAACGGACTTTTCCGAAGAACGCCAGCAATTGTGCCGTAAGATATTCACACATGTTGATGGAAAGAGCGCTCAACGACTGAATGAATACGTCCAGAGTCACTTCAATATGAAGGAGATTGTCTCATGATTGCAGTTATTCTTGCTGCCGGGGTTGGAAGTCGTCTCGGCCGTCCATTTCCTAAATCGCTTTCCATGCTCCCCACTGGAGAACGTATTCTTGGTCGGCAAATTCGTTTGTTGCGTGAAGCAGGGGTGCAACAGATATACATTGTCATCGGGTTCAAGAAAACGCTGATTATGGAAGAATTTCCCGATGTATTCTATCGATATAATCCTTTTTTTTATATCACCAATACAGCGAAAAGCCTGCTGTGTGGAATAAAAGACATTGATGACGATGTGATTTGGATGAATGGCGATGTCGTCTTTGACGTCGAGATTATACAGGATTTGGTTAAAGACATCGGAAGCTACATCTGCGTCGATAGAAAAAGTGTTGGTGAAGAAGAAGTCAAATATACTATAAATGAAGATGGTCTTATCTCCATGCTGTCAAAGACGGTACCCAATCCTCTTGGAGAGGCGATTGGTATTAATATGGTCACCAAAGAACTTTTACCGTCATTTAAAGATGCACTGAAACAGTGCAGTGATATGGATTATTTCGAATCCGCAGTGGAAATTCTTGCTGCTCAAGGGAAGTTTTTTGCACCAATGGATATTTCACAATACAAGTGCATTGAAGTCGATTTTGAAGAAGATTTGAAAGAAGCGATTAAATTGTTTTCCAAATAAATGACGAGTGCAAGGGCGTTCTTGCTGGAATGCTCGGCATGGCCTCTTTTCAGCGGTCTTTGTGTCAGGTTGAGGTACACTTCAACCTGATGTCAGATGTTTCTGTCAAAAGCGTCAAGATAGGGTTGTCTTTTCTATTTCTTGACTGCTGTCACACGACATCTTAGACTTCTTCCTGACACTTTTGGCGCAGGAGGGAGCGTGCAGGGCCAGCGTATCGGTTATATTCGCGTCAGCAGCATCGACCAGAATCCAGAACGACAACTCGAAAACGTCCATGTGGATAAAGTTTTCACGGACAAGGCGTCGGGCAAGGACACACAACGTCCTCAGCTCGACGCCTTGCTTGATTTTGTGCGCGAGGGCGATACCGTGGTTGTACACAGTATGGACCGCTTGGCGCGTAACGTGGACGACCTGCGCCGCCTGGTGCAAAAACTGACATGTCGCGGCATACGTATCGAGTTCTTGAAGGAGTGCTTGAACTTTACCGGTGAAGATACGCCGATGGCAAATTTAATGCTTTCGGTTATCGGTGCATTTGCCGAATTTGAGCGGGCATTGATTCGCGAGCGCCAGCGTGAAGGAATAGCACTCGCCAAACAGCGCGGAGTCTATCGAGGCCGTAAAAAGGCGCTGACGCCGGATCGCGTGAACGAGCTTCGTCAGCGCGTCGCAACTGGAGAGAAAAAGGCGCAACTGGCCCGTGAATTTGGTATTAGTCGCGAAACCCTCTATCAATATCTTAGAATGAAATAATTGAAGAAGATAATTTTATTTACTGTTTTCACTTGGAATATCAATGCATTGGATACTTGCAGATTTCAAAATCTGTTGCATAGCGTTGATTTACCAGCCTAATAAGCTCAGGGGTATAATACTGAGCAATATAATCCTGGCCTTTCTTTCGTGACCTGTTGTGTTGGGACATGCGAACTGTGGGAACATACTCGGACAAAAAGGTCTGTAAGTGGCTGTTTTCCTCAAGGTGAATAATCTCAGCGTCGAGAAGCACGCCGTCTTCAATGGTGAGGAAATATGCTTGAGACTGGAAATGGCGCTCGGCAATGGCGTCAGGGCAACTTGAGACAAAACGGACGAACGTTTTAAATGAATCATCCCCATAATTTTTCATGAGGGCAGGGGAAAAGTACTGTCCCGGCTTTACTCTGCTGTTGTAGAGCGAGGCCAAGCGAGTATAGGGGTTACGTGTCACAGTGAAGAAATGATGCCCTTTGAAGCGCTCGCCTGTAACATCAGCATGAAAGAGGAGAGAATGCTCCTGCACTTGGTGTTCTTTGCAAGATTCATCGAAAGAGTCTTCAAAATTCGTTCGCAAGAGATCGATGATGGATGAAGATCCACATTTTGGAATTGATAAATATGTTATTCCAAATTTATACATTGATACTATTGATTTAATTTTGCTTGGCTGTTTCCAAACGACAATAGAACCAATTTTCAACTCAGATAAATATACAAGAAGTTTAACCAAGTGTTTTTGGTCGCCCTCAACATCGATCACATTGATGACATCCAAGGAAGCAGAAGAAAGAACCTTGTCTATCTGCGAAAATGATTTGTCTAATATGTTGGTCGCTGCATACATGCCTTCTTCAAGACCCAACCGTACTGAGATTCTTTTTGAAGATTCAACACTTACAGGGAAATTACAGATTAATGTCGATTCTCTTAATGTTTTTATATCAGGAAGTTCATTGTTAAAATGAACGATATTGCTTTCAACTTTCAGAGCAACCTTGCACATTCCAGAATAATACTCGTCGTCTTCGCTGCAATCAGCGTATATACTGAAATTTTCAATTCCTCTCTTTAATAATTCGTTTGAGATTTCTCTAAAATACACTGAAGCGATTAAGATATACTTTCCATAATAACACTGATTAATCTTATCCACATTGATGATTGCTTTTTTACAATGATTTCCACTTTCTTTATACGTATCAACAAAAGCAAGCACCGTTATATCTTGACGTTCACGCTGTATGTGCTCGAATAATTCAGCGCCAGCTCCCCCGGTACCATAAATGAGTACCTCTGCACCGTACGGCATGGACTTAAGGTGATATATTACTTGCCCATTCATTTGGTGTCTCCACATTATTTATTACTCTATTACGCCCTGTCTCTCCGCATCGCATTCCTAAGAATGTTGCAGCGATGTTTCTGGGGCCAGTTCTTCATAGGAACCAGAGTCGAACGTTCTGTCAGGCTCGCCTGTTGAGATAGCACCATCAACATGAAATCACATGGCGGTGCGGGTAATCTCAATACAGAGCTGTTCCAGTTCGTTCGTTACATCCAGAAGTTTTTCTTTGGGCAAGAGCCACATATCCGGGGAATGTCGAGCCAGGTCGTCTAGGCTGGTTCCTGGGGGAAGATACACAAGGGCAGGAACAAAGCGTCGTATTGTGGGGTAGTGTTGTCGTTTTCCACGTATTTCGTTGGGGAGATCAACAAGATAACGCAAATAGCCATGCTCATCTTGTTTCAGCAAGCGAAAGGGGTGAATGTCTTCATCAACATCACATCCTGAAATCACCACATTGCTGCTGCCTTGTGTCGCCTCTGTGAAGGCGCTTACGTCCTCTTCGTCTATAAGAGGGTAATCTTTATGCACCAAAACTTGTGCTTGCTGTGTATTGTCGTTCTTCTGGAAAAGTTTTCCATAAATTGGGACCAGAGAGTCTGACGGTATATCTGGCTGGGGAGCAAAACATGCAGTGTCCAGCAAGTTTTTTTTGGCGGCAATCAATCGAGCCAGCGCCATATCATGAGGGTCATCAAGGTCTATCGTCTCAAGTTGCGTCAGGTGCGATGCAACGGGCCGCCCGAAAATGGGATGTGTGTCGAGATGTATTCGGCACTCTAAGACGATATTGTATGAAAAAAGATTTTGAAAAACGGTAGTACAATCTTTTTGAATTTCCCCATCCCAAAAGGGCGCAACTTTTTTGCCTGTTGTGGGTATCCAGTAGTTTTCCAAGCAGGAAATACACGGGGCCACTCCACGAACATTCATTATGTTGGCGTCGGAGGCCGCTTTTTCAAGGGCAGAATCGAGTCTGCCATGACATCTGAACGGGTGTGTAGGGCTCATGCCGATCATGATCCCCGGTATGGCGCCTTCCTCGCGTTTGAGCCAATCGTATTGAAATTGAAGTGCCTCTTCTAAGGGCGAATCGTCCTCGGCCATCTTCGCCGGTCTCAGAAAAGGAACCTCCGCTCCATGGGCGATACTGACCTGCCGTATCTCTTCATCATCCGTATTGACGAGCACTCTATCCACATATTTGGCATCCAGAGCGGCCTTGATGGTGTGGGCAATGACGGGAAGGCCTTGCAGGTCAAGTAAGGCTTTTCTAGGAAGCCCTTTCGACCCACCCCTGGCCGGAATCCAGGCCATAACAGTTTGTGGTTGTCCATCAACAAAAATCACGTCGTTTTCCCTCGTGGCTCAGTCTTGATCGTGCGCTTGGGTGATGCATTGGATTTGCAGACTTTCTATCTCATCCGTGGCATCAAGGAGTTTTTTTCGTTCAATGACATACATCGTAAGATCGGGATGATGCATTGATTGAGGAAATGCAATGCCTGCCGGGATAAAAAGGAGCGCTGGTATGAAGGTAAAAACATGCGGATATTGTTGTCGTGTTCCTCTGATAGAAGTATCGACGTCCACACAATAGCAGAGTTGCTTACTCTGTGTTTTCCAAAGAAGTCTGTATGGGTGATAATCTAGTTTGACTTTACATCCAGAAACAACGGGAAGAGATGACGTGCATGTTGCTTTTTGAAATTTTTCGATATCATAATGACGTAGCAGTGGATAATCTTGGTGGACAATCATTCTCGGAAAATCACATACAATATACTCACGAAATATTTTACCGAGAAAAATGATTTCCTCTACGTTATCAGAGGCTATATGTTCTTTGTGATGCGTTTCATTCATAGGAGAAAAGGCCTCTTTCTGCAATGATTCTGGCCAAAGTAAAATCTTCAATGGTATCTATATCAATAGCTTCCATTGTCGTTATCTCATATGGATCAGGCATGCTGAATCGACAATCGCTGTATGCATGATATCTATAGTTGAAGATAATATTGAATGCGAAGAGATTGATAAATCGGTCTGCCCTTGGGTTGCACTCCATTTTATTAAAAAGAAATGGTTCTACAAGACCGTTATGCTGTGTCCAATAGTTCTCGCCATGTATTTTACTTCTGATGACACTGCGTACATTACCTACAGTCCTGTCCGCGTAAGCCAGAGCGATGGCGTCATTGATACGATGACGTTTGCGAAAAGGGTACGTTGGACTCATGCCGATACCGATATCGCTTCTAAAATTTTCGTGTTCTTCCAGCCACACATTCATATGGTGGACAACGTGGCCCAGATTTGAATCATCCTGGGCAAGCTCTTGAGGACGTAAAAACGGGACTTCGGCACCAAACTTGAGGCTTACTTCCCTTATTTCTTCATCATCGGTGTTGACGAGAACTTTGTCCACTCCCGTGATTTCGAGTGCCGCCTCGATGGTATAGGCAATAATCGGCTTGCCTCCCAGATTTCGCAAGGCTTTACGGGGGACTCCTTTGGAACCACCGCGGGCTGGAATCCAAGCCAGAACTGTACGATCTTTTCCTTCAAACTGTATCATACATATCACTCGTTTATGGAGACACGTCTTCGCATCAAGAGCGTTATTTGTTTCAACGTGTCAGCTTAGTTGTTCGAATGAAAGAGCTTTTTCTTGCAAACATCCTCATAGTGGGCTGCTAAACGTGGGAAATGCCGTTCCATACTCAGATCGTCTTGTGCCCGTATTACGGCAGCGTAAATACTCTTCCAGTCCTGAGAACGAACAACGTTCCGGAAGTCGGCAATATCTTCTTGAGTCACTCCAAAGCCAATGGAGTGCGTTTTCAGATAGTGGGTGACGTACCCAGTATATTTCGATGAAATAATAGGTAAACCGGCTTCAAGGAAGTTGAAAATCTTTGAACTCATTACATTTCCATGACAGAAAGCCGTTTCAGTCCCTTGTTCAAAATGTTGGTAGTTCCAACCGATATCATGCGTGCATAATGCTTGTGCCAACATGTCATTGGGGATTGCAGTGTTGTAGTGAAAAAGGCTTTCTTCCTGTGCAAGTTGATTATAATGCTCAAATCCGCCTTGTCCAGCGTCGCAGCCATTGTATATCGTAAACTCAAATCCCTGTTTGACGAGAGTTTTTGCTACATCAAATGTTGTTTCGCAGGTCTTATAATCATGTTGCCCTTTGTTTTGCTGGAGTCCTCCAGCAAAAACAGCTCGTACAGGGAATTCATTCTTATTTCGTTTGTTATCACATATCCATTCTTTACAGACATATGACTGAAATTCTATAGCCTTTGGTGTATGTTTATGTTTTTGTGTAAGATGATTGAAGAATAAGGGGGAATCCTTATAAATAATGCCGTCAGCCAGAGTGAAAATATCATGCCATAGAGTGAATTCAAGCTCACTATCAATGATATTGAAGGCATGCTTGTGTGCTTCTCTATCTACGTGATTTCCATCGTCGTACATCAGCTCTCTAAAATCGATGTAGTCTATAATAACAGGAGATTTGGCGTGTCGTAAAAGCTCTGAAAACGGATATGGACTATAGGTTCCTACAAGCGCATGAATTATATCGAAATCATAGTGCTTTGCGAGATAAGGCATTTCATGGACGAAAGGATTTGCAACCCAAAGTGCATCAAAGTAACCTTTGCCTGAAAGGCTTTGTATATCATGTGCTCCGTTGATGTACTGAGCACCTGTCATAAGCACAACGATGGCACCATTTTTTTTCAAATAATACAGTAACTTCAGATAGTTGAATCCGAGGCTGAACGTGGTGACCAGGATGATGGGGGCAGTCGGGGATTGAGCGCGCAAAGCATCAAGTTCACGCATGAATTGCGCGGCGTGCTCCTCGTCGACCGGTTTCAGTTGTCTGCGTGGAAGCGGCATGTTTATTTCTCGGTGGTTGAGAGTAAGTCGGTTGTTCCCACAGCTGGGTGCGGACGGTAAAGAGAGCACTGCGCGCAAGCCCGAGGGCGCTTGCCGTGAAGCCAATCTTCGACAAGAGATTTGTGATATGCACCATAAATATGCTGCTCCTGCGGTTCCATGCCTTGTTTCCAGATGACCAAGTCATCATAGATCGTGTCTAGAAATCGACAGGGACAGAGGCGGAAGGCACCATCAGGAAGCACGGTGATGGAGCTGTTCATGATGAAATCGCATGGGAAGGCATTGGGAGACGGTTTGGTTTTTTTGAGGCGCATTTCACCCAGAAGCGTTTCTTTGTCGAGAGCGCCGGACCAATTGTCAAAGTCTACGCAACCGTCACCAGGATCAAAAAAAATGATGCCGGATTTGAGAAAAGGGAGCAGCTTGAGGAACCCGTCGTCTTTAAAGATTGCTTCTGGTCTTCTATAACTGCGGTGACATAAGTTGATATGTGCCCCTTTGCGCATTCCCGCTTTGATTTCTCCGGCTGAACGCAGTCCATGAAGGATTTTATCGTAGACGTCCACCTGGAAGACGTCTCTGTATGCTTCTCTTGTCAGTCCCGGAATACTGATGGATATGGTATCAAGTTCCTCGATCAGCAACTTCAACAGATCAATATCGTTGCCTAACAAAACGCCATTCGTCGTCATTTTGATGGAACGCATACCGGCTTCTTTGGCATAGCGTATTTTATCGGCAATGCCTGGATCAAGAAGCGTTTCACCTATAAGCGGGCTGAAATCAACGGTCGTTATACCATGTTGACCCATAAAATCGACGGTCTTTTGGAACGTCTGTAGACTCATGACAGAGCGTTTTTCTGTATATTTTTGATACGTGCAGAAAATGCAACGGCAGTTACAGGCGTTTGTAACTGTAATATTCAATTGCTGAAGCGGAATTTTCGATAACGAATCAAAGTGCATGAGAGCGTCATATTGCACTTTGCTTGTTTCTAAAGGATATTTATTTTGACTACATTCAGGAAGAAGGTCGAGATAAACGTAATATGGCAGCGCAATATTCCTCTCCGAAAGTACTTCAACAATTTTATCATATTTATAAGAGCTGATAATGATATAATCGAGACGGTCTTGCTGAAGATCGGCTATATTTCTTAAAGGAATTCCATGGAACATGCCTGAAGGGCGAAATGAATCAACAAAGCAAAGGACATCCAGGTCTGGCCGGTATGCTCGAATGTCGGCCAAGAGTTTTGTTCCTCGGCCACCGGCACCATAGATACAAATTTTTGCCGGGCCAGGAAGTTGCTTGACGTTATGGATCATGCTTTGCCTTTTCGGATATCAATTTTCAGGAGTAATGACTTCACGCAGGGCGGAGAAACAATGGAGCGTAAACAGCTCATGGATTCCCGTTGCAATGGCCACAGGCGCGTCGAGCCGATGCTGTTGCATACGTATTTTCTCAGAAATTTCATGGATAGCGTAGGAAGCCGGAATGATAACTTCAGCCCCGGTTGCAAGACCGCCCTGCAAATCATACACGGTAAGACCGGCAACGGTGCTTCCAACAAGTTTCGGGTTCGAGTCGATGAAGCCAAGAATTTCGCATGTCGGAGCTGTCTCCTGCAAAAAAGCCAGAAGCTGGCGTCCGCGTCCCCCCGCTCCATAAAGTACCACTTTACGTTTATCGCCTAAGTACCGCATGACGGTTTGTTCATCGATCTCTCTGACAGCGATGCTTTGGGCATCGCAAAAAGGGACGACCAACAGCCGCATTGTGATGTTTTTCCATGGGATGGGAAAATTGTCGGACAAAAAACTGCGAGCGAATGGAACGGCAGCGCCTGAAAAGGGAAGAAGACGTTCTGCGGGAAGCGACTCAGCCTGCGACGGCTGACGCAAGAGTTCTTCACCCCATGGAGGTGGCCACGACGCGGGGAGAGGTTCGAACGTCGGATTCTGAATCTCGTCATACGCATCAGCAAGAAATCGTGGGTGAAGATGTTCGAGATCACGTCCTATACGCAGGGTCGCATCGGAACCTTCACCATCGATAAAAAACGTCATCCCTGTGAATTCATTGACCGTTCGCCCGGAAGAGATCATGGAGGCCATGATCTTGTCGTAATCGATGACGTGGCATAGCCCGATGTGGCGTTGCAGGCGAGCGATACGCTCATAGCCTTCTCGCCAGCCATTTGCCCAAAAATGAAGCCAAGAAAATGGATTTGGCCCGTAGTGGTCCAAATGCGACAAGCGCTTGACGAGAATGATGGGAACATCGGGCAATGCTTTGCGCAAACGCATGAGCATGTCAGATACGTTGTCGAAATAGGATGAGAGTGTTCTACCGGTTCGAAGACGGTTGTATTGAAGCGGCCCGACATCCTCTTCAAGTTTTTTGAGAGAAGCGAGTGTTTCGAATCGTCCTTCGGAGTCGGGAATATGAATTTCAGGAGCATCGGCGGGATGCCGCCTATATTCTTGGGGAAAGGTCAGGACGATTTTCTGGGGGCGTAGGCTGACGATATCATCAAGGCTCGGCAACAGATAGAAATGCCCTTTGTTTTGGGCCTTCATCAGTCCGGCATCGCCCAAAACACGACGTATCCGGTCTTTGGCTTTGGACAAGCGATGCGGTCCAAATTTCATGGAAGGGAAAAAAAAGTACTTTGCCTTTTCTCCCCGGGACAGGGAGATGTTGCACAGCATGGAAGCCTGGCAGTTACCGAGAAAAACAATCATTTTGCCTCAATAGGGATAACCGGGGACCGGCGAATGTCTTCACCGGTCCCCGGAGAAGTCTTTCTATTTGTAAGCGGGCTACTTCAAGTTGACTTCTTGCATCCTCTTAATGTTGAAGTACTTGGAGTCGGTAAAGGAGTTGGGCACAAGACCGGCATCGAAAGCCTGTACCAGACTGCGAACGGCATCTTCGATTGAAAAGGCCGGCTCGAAGCCGAGTTCTTTACGAATTTTTTCCGAAGAGACATGGTAGGAACGATTGTCGTCGGTGGGAACGACTTCGACATCAATATCTCCCTGAACATTCGATCGAACAATTTCCGCCAAGTCTTTCACCTTATGGTTCATATACCCTGCATTGTAGATTTTGCAGTTCACTGCGGCATCTTCGCAACGCATGACATGAAGATACACATTGACCATGTCGGTGATGTGGATGTTGGGACGAAGCTGTTCACCGCCGAAGACCTTGATTTTCTTATTGTGGTAGGCGTGATTCGTCAGGATGTTGACGACAACGTCCAGCCGCAGTCGTGGAGCGTAACCGCAGACCGTGGAAGGGCGAATGACGATTGGAACGAACGTATCGTTCGCTTCGTTGATCAAGACGTCTTCGCACATGGCTTTGTATTTGGAGTAATCCGTCAACGGCTCCAATGGAAGGTCTTCGGTGACATTGGGCTCGTCTTTAATTCCATAAACGCTGGAAGAAGAGGCGTAGGTAAAGCGCTTGACGCCGGCTTTTTTGGACGCGTCCACAAGGTTCAAGAAAGCATCGTAGTTGATGGACTTCCCAAGGGCAGGGTCCAGCTCAAAGCTCGGATCGTTCGAAATGCATGCCAGATGAATGACGCTATCACATCCTGCGACAGACTTGTCCAACAGGTCGCGATCTCGCATGTCTCCCTTGATCTGGGTGAGGTTGGGGTGGTCCTTTACGGCATCAAGAACGTCATCGCCATAAAGATACAAGTCGAGAACGCGCACTTTATAGCCCTGTTCCAACATTTGCGGAATCAAGGCACTGCCCACGTATCCAGCGCCGCCGGTAACAAGAACGTCGTTAAAGAGATTGCTCATTATTTTTCAATAGCTCCGTTAGGAGAGATATTTAAACCAGTCTGCCGTGGCTTCGGATATAGCTTCCGGAGTCCACACAGGGGCCTCTTTCCAATATTCGATATTCTTCAGAACTTCGGCAACTCCTTGTTCAAAGGAGATACGAGGTGTCCATTCAAGGAGCTTGGTGATCTTGGTAATATCGGCAAAGGTGCAGTCCGGTTCTCCCGGCCGCTTCGGAATAAACGTGTGTTCTCCGCCAAGCAGTTCAACAAGTTGAAGAACGCTGTAGTGTCCTCCCGAACCGACATTGAATATTTCGCCGCCGATATCGGACTGCACGGCGCAGAACATGGCATTGGCAATATCGGTAACATAGGTGAAGTCACGGGTTTGGGTGCCGTCGCCGACAATCGTGAAAGGCTTGCCCGCGAGTTTTTGAGCGAGAAAAACACCGAATACCGCGCCATAGGTTCCGGATGTCCGCGAGCGAGGACCGAACACATTGAAGAGTCGCAGAGAAACGACAGGAAACTTGTACACTTGTCCCCAGTGCAACGCCGTCTGTTCTCCGAGATATTTGGTCAGCGCGTAGGGATATTGAGGCCGTATTTCGGCTGTCTCCGGGGTGGGGTAGGTATCGGGAATACCGTAACAGGACGATGACGCCGTATACATGAAACGCTTGATACCGGCGTTTTTGGAAGCCTCCATGACGTTGAACGTTCCATCCACGTTGGATAAGTAATATTCACGGGGCTGCTGGATGGAAGGCACGATATCCGCCAACGCGGCCAGGTGATAGACGTGGTCCACTCCCTGAAACGCTTTTTCGATCGAGGCGTAATCAGCGATGTCCGCTTGCAACAACTCCAAATCAGGAGAGTTGGCTTGATGGGCCAGGTTATCGGGTCTGCCGGTGGAGAAGTTATCAATAACGCGGACGCGGTAGCCTTCGTCCAGCAGGCGGTCCACCAAGTGACTTCCAATGAACCCTGCTCCCCCTGTGACCAGCGCCGTAGGGCGTTTTTGTGTCATATACTTTTGCCTTAAGAGTCTTGCGACTTCGCCTAGAGGTTATGCTTTTCGGGGAAAAGGCCGACGAAATATTATCGGTCGAGCAGACGCTTGGCGGCCTGCAGGATTCCTGCGGCATCGATTCCCAAACGGTGCATAAGATCGTTTTGTGATCCGTAGTAATCGGGGAAAATGTCTGGAATGCCGAGCCGAAGCAAACGGTTTCCAGCAAAATTATCCACCAGTGTTTCGGCGACGGCACTTCCCAAGCCCCCGTTGAGCGTATGTTCCTCAATGGAGATAATCGGCTTGCCGGATGCCGCCATGTGAATCAACAACTCGGCATCGAACGGTTTCACTGTATGCATGTGAAGAATGCCGGCGCTGATTCCGTCTTTTTCCAGCTCTTCGGCCGCGGTGACGGCCTGCTGCAAAGTGACTCCCGTTGTGACGAGCAGGAGATCGTCTCCCTGACGGTAGGCGATGCCTTTGCCGATGGTGAAGCCGTTTTCCTCTTTCGAGACAATGGGGTCGTAGCCTTTGCCGAGTCTGATATAGATGGGGCCGGAGTAGTCTCCCGTCTGGAGCATGAAGCGTTCCATTTCATCGGCATCGCAGGGGCAAACTACAGTCATGTTTGGGAGACAACGCATGAGCGTGATGTCTTCCAGGGCCAAGTGTGTCGACCCCAATGGAGCGTAAACAAGCCCACCGCCGTTGCCGATAAGGCGAACATTGACCTTGTGCTGACAGAGATCAATGGCGACTTGATCGAGGGCGCGGCGAGTCAGGAAGGTGGCAATCGTATTGACGTAGACGACGCGGCCATCCATTGCCAAACCAGCGGCCATGCCAACGACATTCGCCTCACTGACGCCTTCCATGAAAAAGCGTTCGGGGAACTCTTGGCGGAATGTATCGAGGGTTTTAAACCCAAGATCCGAACCGATAAAGCAGACCCGTTGGTCTTTTCGGGCCAGCTCATGGACCATATTGAGACATTTTTTTCTCATAACTATCCTTTCTGCCGTCTCGCGTGTGTGCAGATCTAAGGCGCTTCGTCCAGTGCACAGGATATCGATTTCATCATCTCATCGGAGATGCTGCTTTTGTGGTGCCATTCCAGATTGTTCTCGGCAAAGGATATGCCTTTGCCTTTGACGGTGTGGCAAATGATGGCCGATGGCCTTCCCTTTTCAAAGGGAACCTGCCGGAGGGTCTCTTGCAGTTCGGCAACATTATGTCCATTGACATGCCGTGTGGCCATGCGGAAACTCTCAAATTTGTCCGCCAGCGGCTCCAGGTCCTGCACGCAGCATGTGGCATCATACGATTGGTATTTATTGTAATCGACAAGAAGACAAAGATTATCCAAGGCGTTCACACCAGCACTCATGCAGGCTTCCCACACGCTGCCTTCGTTACATTCCCCGTCACCGACAATGACGAAGACCTTGGAATCTCTTTTGTCCAAACGGGCGCTTAATGCCATACCTACGCCGATGGAAAGTCCGTGTCCCAGACTGCCCGTGCTGGCCTCGACACCGGGAATTTTGGTGGCGTCGGGATGTCCACCGAGAAGGCCTTCATATTGGCAGAAAGACGCAAGTTCGGACTTGGGGAAGAATCCCTTTTCAGCCAAGAAGACATACAGCGGAATGCAGCCATGCCCCTTGCTGAGAATGCACCGATCACGTTCGGGCCAGTCGGGCCGGGCAGGATCAAAGCGCAGAATATCATCGTAGAGCACCCGGAGCACCTCAATGAGAGAAAGCGAAGACCCCAGATGACCACGACGGCTGCATTCAAGTATTTTGATCACGTCCCGGCGCAGTTCCCGAGATCGATCATCCAACGGGGCGGCCATGGCCTTGTCATGCCAAGACTGAGCGAAACCATTCATCTTTTTCATGTAGAGTTTCCATGTACTTTTGGGATTTGCCCAATTGCTGTTCGAGGATGGCGTCTCTGGACGAGTCTTCCAGGCAGCCGGCGAACTCTCTTCGCGCTCTATCTTGAGCCACGAATTCATTGAGAAAAATAAAGCACCACTTCAAACGGAAGAGAGGAAAGAATTCCCGCGCACGCGCCGTAAACGCCATGTGTCCGAAGACATCGGCAAAAAGGCGAATAAAAGACGTTTTTTGCTCTGTGTTCATATGCATAGCAGGATGCTGGACGAAATCGCAGAGCGTTTTTGCCGGGTCATCCCAGCCGAAATATTCAAAATCCAAAAAGCATAAGCTGCCATCGGGACGACGTAAGGCATTATGAAATCCAAAATCCGAGGGCGATAAGACACAATTTTCAGGCGTGAGTTCCTCATCCCAGCTTTTTCCCTGAGACTGCAACGCGCATCGCGCGCGTTCAGCATATTGAGCAATATATTTCTCAAGGGAGGCAGCGAGGACGTGGACCCGAGAAAAAATATCGCATTCCACACGGGTAGCAAGGATATTGCCAAGCCGTGCGTAGAGGTTTGCTTCCAGTGCTTTTCCGGAAAAACATGCTTCGGAAGCAAGTGAAATGCCTGTCGCCTCGATGCGGGTGGAGGGCTGGTTGATCCGCACGAGAAAATCCACAGCCTGCTTGATGTCTTCGTTTCGCGGCGTACACACGGCATCACCATGCACAAATTCCATGATAACAGCTTTCGCGTTCTCGTCCGTGGCGATCACGACGGGCGCATTCACCCCGGCTTTGGCAACGAGACGCAACCCCGTCAATTCAGCCGCGAGCCTGTCTCGGCCGTCTTGCGGTCGGGAGAAATAGCGTTTCCCAAGAAGCACTTTTCCATCCATGCCGACAAGACGATAGACTTGGCTGTTGCGTCCCTTGGAAACAAGGCGCTCTTCCTTCACGGGTTCTCCCGCCAGGGAAGACCAATCATATTGCGTTTTCATGCGCTTCCTGATTCGGCACGTTCGGAAGATATGGCTGCATGTCGCGACTCTTCCTTTTCCAGGGTGATATATTTCTTCGTTCCCTCATCACATGCTCGAGCGAACCACGTCGCGTCGTCTTGACGTCCCGCGCGGTTGAAGGCGTCAGGGAGCCATTGCGCCAATTCCAAGGCAAAATCATATTGTGCAAAACATTCACACAACGCCACCAATGCCAACATCTTATGCGCGGTAAAGAATTTTGCCGTGCACAGCTCGTCAAAGTCCATGGCGATGGGATCACGCAAAAAGAAGACATCGGCCGTGACGGTTTGTCCATTTGCTTTGAAGGCACCGAGTCGTTTCGTATTCACGGGGGCAGCTTTTCGACCATGGATAGTGGGCAACCACGCGTCCGTTGGAACGATGGAGTAGTTGAAACCATGTTTGCGTACAAAGATATCTACGTCCGAAAACATGGGAGCACCTTTGTAGAATTCTGCAAACCAGACTTCGACTTTGAGACCGACAAGTTCGTCCAAGACCGCCGTACCGCCCTTGAGAACTTCAAGCTCACCACCCTGGATATCGAGTTTGGCAAAGTCGGGACTTGTGCGTTTCGCATTTCCCCACCAGGTATCGAGGGTATCAACTTCTATATCGATCTTCCCAACGGGGCGGGTTTCGTCGAAGGTGATGGGGCCGTCTGCAAGGGCATAACGTAATCTTTTTACAAACGCCTCGTTGAGCGGATAGCAGGAGGCATGTCCCTGTGGCGCAATATCATAAAAAGGGATTGTCCCTTTTTTACTCCATAAGCCGAGAGGATACATTTCACATTCAACGCCGCGCTGTTCCAGGTGCCGGCGAGCATCTTCGCTGGCTCCTTCTCCCGGATCGAAACCGATAACATGGAGCTGTTCAGGAGGGAGAAGCAAATCCCATTCTTGAAAGTTACCTTCGCAAAAACGTGAACCCACATCAAGAATGGTGAGTTTGTCGGGAGTCGGCGCATGGGCGAATAACGATTCCGTCAACGCCGTGATGCCGCTCGTTTCATAAATCCATATATCGGTAAAACCTTCGGCCAGCAAAGACGCACGTATCTCCATGGCATACTGTGAAGCAATGACGATACATGCTGTTTTATGACGTTCGGAGAGAGCAAATTGCTGGAAACGATGAATGTGTAGGCCGTTATCTGTTCCTTCTTTATTGGAATCGATAAAGCCGAGAACGGTGATGTCCGGTCGATACAAGCGTATCCGCTGCAACAGATCGCGTCCTCGACTTCCAGCACCGTAGATATACAGTTCTCTCGCAGGCAAGTGGGCGGCACAATAAGCATAGGCCATAAATCATGTGCTCCTTTAGCGTAAGAACGCGCTGTTCCTTATGGCTTCGACAAAATTCTTTACAGCATCACGCCAGCCAGGACAGGGGTCTCGTCTCGTGCTGGACAGAGCAAGGTTGATGGGATGCGGTCTGTTTCCAAGTTCTGCGGACTTGACGGGCTCAATTTCGGCCTGAAATCCCAACAACTCTGTGGTGAGCTTGAAAATGTCGTACAGTGTGGCTTCATCGGCGCTCCCAATGTGGAGCATTCCTGTGACGCCGGCATCAAGAGTATTTCGAATTGTTGTCCCCAGTGTTTCGACATCCACCGGAGAATGCATAACATCGTTTGCCACCTGTACTTTTTTCCCCTGCGCGACCTGTAACAGAAGTCGTGTGATGATTTGGTTTTCCGGATTACGAGGAACACCCAGAACCATGGGCAACCTCAATATACACACATCACCGGTCTGTGCAGCTTTCCGAACCAGCCGTTCTCCTTCGAGTTTGTTCTTCCCATAGTCGTCTATGGGGTCCGGAATATCGCTTTCCAGCCAAGGACGATTTCCCGGAGCGCCAAAAACACGTGACGTGCTCAGAAAAACGAATCGAATTCCCAGCTCCGCGCAACATTGGGCGAGTTTGCCGGGGGCTTGCACATTCATCTCCAAAGCAACTTGAGGCGTGGGATCGTATACTCCGGCGGCATTGATCACGATGGACGGCTTGTGCTTCAGGCAAAGCTCCCGGAAACGTACCGGATTGGTAATATCCAGATCCGTTTTCCCCAGTGGAACAGCTTGGTGTCCAAACGCTTGGGTGAGGCTGGAGCCGATCATACCATTGGCTCCTGTAATCATGATCTTATTCAAAATGACCGCCTCGTTTGCATCCTAGCAGCAGTACCACGCTTCCACCTTGCGTATGGCTTGAATAATATCCTCGACCTCTTGCTCACCGTAGCGCTCGTTGACGTAGAGATTAAATGAGTTGTCGCGAACATGACGGGCGTTGGGTGTATCGAAATCGTCGGAAAGATACTGCTGTGCAAATTCCCATGTCGAAACAAGGCAACCGTAATGCTCTCCAAGGCCTATTCCTTCGGCTCGCACAGCCAGGGCGAATTCCGTCTTGGTACAGGTGATTTTTTCGCTGTCCACCATGACGGGGTAGTAAAAAGGGGAAAAGCCGTCGTGGAAAGGGTAAGGACTGCAAACACGTGATTCGCCAAGTGCTTCAATGAAACGACTCACAAATGCAACGCGGTCCGCGACACATTGATCCAAACGGGCCAACGAGGCCAGACCAATGGCGCATGAAAGCTCATCGGTATTCATGTTGAGAGCAGGAAAAAGAGCGTGTCCAGGATTCCGGAGATCCAGGTCTGTACGCCATGAGGGTTTGCCTCTATCCGCATGCCCAAGGGCCAGACGGTATGTATCCAGATCAGGCGACCAGACGAGCCCACCACTGGCTCCGGCTGTCAGTGTTTTACGATACATCGTGGAAAAAGCGGCAATGTCACCAACCGTCCCCACAAGCTGACCGTTCCAGCGTCCACCAGGGCACTGACTACAATCTTCCAAGACTTTCACGCCATGCTTGTGGGCTTCCTTCACCAATCGATCGATTTCAAGCGGTTCGCCTGCACTGTGGACAGCGAGAATAGCCGAGGTCTTGCTTGTAAGCCGATCTAAAAATTGATCAACTCCCATGTTATAGGAGCCGGGAGCACTGTCAGCCACAACCGGAATATATCCCTGCATAATGATGCAGTTGAGTGGGCCACTATCGGTCACAGGCGAAATAATGACTTCGCTGCCCTTGGGGAGATTCAGTGCAGCCAGAGCAATGTAAACAGATGCGGTTCCGCTCGCAACGGCATCTGTAAACCCACCGCCCATGTACTGGGAAAAGGCGTCGCAGAATTTTTGCTCGTAGTGTCCCTGATATGGTGGGTCCTCATCGCGTGAGACGTAATAGTCAATCGCTTCCTGGAGGAGTGCTCGTTCTGCTTGGCCAAATGCCTTGCGCGGCGGCATGGGCGTTTTGCGTACTTTTTCACCACCATGGATAGCCAATTTCTCTTTGCTCATTGTGGATATTATCCTTCGTGTACGTTGTTTAAGAGAAGGTCTTTTCCATGTACACTTCGATTTCCGGCTCGAAACGAGTCATGCCGGGATGCTTGTCTTGGCGTTCCACAGCCGGGACACCGCTTTTCTCGAAAACACGGATGGACGCCACGTTGACCTTTTTCGCCATGGCGAAAAGCAATTCAACATCACGGCTTTGCCGTACAAGCGAAATAGCCTTGGTAAGCATCTGCGAGCCAAAGCCTTTATAACGAAAGCTGGGATCGAGGTTGATACTCATTTCGTAGCTGCGATCCATGCGCCTATCGAAGCGCACATTGCCTATACGATGTTCTCCAAGCATGCCGATACACAAGACGACTTCTTCGTTATTGAGCATTCTTTCATACCAATCACAATGCTCTGACCATCCTATATACTCGTTTTGTTTGAACATCTTTCTTGTGAGAGGGTCGTTGACCCAAAGCCAATTTTGCAGCAGATCATCCGCGGTTGCTTCTCGAACAGTAATTTCTCCTTGGGGGTCAAAGTCGACAGAGCGCATAAATGCAGGAGAAAGAGGTGCATTTTCCTTCTGTGCATATAGTGTCACACCATATTTCTCTTCAAACGCCTTCGGATTTTTGCGAAATGCTCTTCCGAGATCCGCCACGGTGGAGACGGGAGTTTTCCACTTTTCCGGCAACAACTCCATGAACGCCTTGGACATGGAGCGATCATGGTACGAGCCGAGTTCCCGCAAAGAGGATTGGGAGACAGGGAGAAATTGGCCCGACACAATGGTGGGCCATTGGGCAATGAAGAGCTCTTCCAAAGCATCCATGAGAATGTTCCACGAGCTTTGCAACGTCTCATCAAGTCCAAGCGGGATGCTACGGCGATGAATGATTTCTCCTGAATCAACCCCGGCATCGATGAAGTGCAAGGAGACGCCCTTGGGTGCATCTTCAAAATAACTCCAGACATTCCCCATCATGCCTCGTCCCCAAGGAAGATAGGTGTTATGCAAATTGATGATACGGCGATGGAATGCCTGGGTCACTTCCGGGCGAAGAATGTGCGGGTACCCATGGCAAACCATATAATCGATGTTCTTCTTTATCAGATCATCAAGCACAAGCACATCGGAGGACACGTCCAACGAATCACACTGGCTGGACAAAAAATCGTGAATGCGGCTGGACCGGGGAGCGCCGGTCAACAATAAGACGTTCATCCTTCAGAATCCTTGGTCGGTACGTTGTCCAAATCGTAACATTCTCTGCAAAAAGCTGGAATGTTTCCTGTCAGATGAGCCCGCCGAAACGCCCGGTATATTTTAGAATTCCAGTGCTTTTTGAAGTCGAGGGCTTGGCCGTAATTGACGTCTTGGGAATACCCGATGGTTCCGCAAGGAATGATGCGCAAATCTGAGGCGATAAAGGCTCTGGTAAAGGGAACAGGGCACACGGTTTCCGGAGAATCGACGCGGAATCGATCCGTGCAGTTCCATACGGAGACGTCAATTCCTTCTTTTCGAGCCTTTTCAAGGATTTTGCCTTCTTCTTCGTCGGAAAAGGCTTTTGTCTTCAAGTTGTCGAAGCAATCCTCCTCGCCCCATCCGGTAAGTACGACGGAGTAGGTCAACCTGCGAAAGCCCATTTTCGCCGCAAGCGTGATAAAGTCGAGAAGTTCGCTCCGATTGTTGTTTTGCAGCAAAACCCACATACGGGTGTAATCGCGGTCCATCTTTGCGGCATAGTCGTTCATGAGCTTCAGATTGGCTACAATACGATCGAAGTCGGAGCCGACACGGATGCGCTCGAACGTTTCCTTGGTCGTCCCATCGAATGAGGTTTGGACTTCTCCGATGCCGGAATCGATGAGCCTCTTGTAATTTTCGTTTTTGTGCAGCAACGAACCATTCACCGTGGTCCGTACCCAGGTATCACGGGAAATGGCGTAGCTGATCATGTCGAAGATGTCGGGATTTAACAGCGGCTCGCCAACACCCTGAACCTTGACTTCCACAAACTGCGGGTTTGCATCCATGAATTTTTTGAAATCTTCGAGCTTCAGGCGAGGACTGCCTTTTGCCTTAACGCCTTCTTTGGCTCGTGCGCACATGATACAGCGAAAATTGCATCGACTGTCCGGTTCAATGTCCATCATGACCGGGAGGGAAATGCAGTGTTCGTCGCGAAGGTTTTCTTTGACGATAAGGAAGTTCCAGAGGCGTTCGGGAAAACGGACGAACCCCCTGTAGTTCATCATACGATAGGCATATTGATCGGGATGCGGGGCATACAAGTGTGTTTGGTCCCGTTCTTTCTCCCACGTATCCACTTCCTTGCGGAGTGCATCCGGATTTTCAACGTAATAACGAGCCTCGGCCATTGCTTGATCAAAAGCGGCCTTGCGTTCTGGTGTTTGTTCGTTCTCTTCGCGTAACACGTGGGCTCCTTTTATACGAATTCCAGGTGGCGGGTATCCGTGCTCAAATAATCGATCAGTGCCATATTCTTACCATGCTGCACGCAGTGGTGATGGCAATCCCGTAAAGGTGAAATACCGAGCGCCGCCTTTTGAAACGCATCGGAATGCCAGAATTCCTTTAAACTTTGGTCTTTGAGCGATCCGAGGATGCCTTCGGTGGAATACGCTTTGTCTTGGCAGGTGTAGACGCGCAGATCGGCGGCGATGACGTTGAGAAAACCGCAAATGAACGGGCACCAGCCATAAGGCTTTTGATATTCAATCTCCAGCTCATGAAATTTATTGATTACGCGGAAGCCGTCTTGTGACAACTCGCTTTGGGCGCGCTTCACTTCGGCCAACGTTTTTGCGAAGTGTTCCTTGTGATACGCGTTGTTTTGCTTGTCATCGGTGCCGACCACGCATTCCGAAACCTTCACATGGTCCGCCCCCACCTCGCGCAAGAGCTTGATGAAATCATAGACTTTATGCGCATTGAGTTTGGTGACGATAAAGTTCACCCCAAGCTCGCAGTCACGGTGTTTCTTTTGAGAGAAAGCCTCGATATTGGCAATGATCCGGTCAAATTCTTCCGGTCCCGTCCCTCTGGATTGCTGAATGGATTCGCCGTCGGTGGAATCCATGGAGACGCGAACCCAACTTGCCCCTTCAGCCAGAACCTGGGCGACGCTCCCGCAGAGGGCTGAGCCGTTCGTCAACGTGGCCACTTTGACGCCACCGTTGAGTAATGTACGGGCTGTTTGGACGAAATGAGGGTATATGAGCGGTTCCCCCCCACCGGTGAAGGTCACGGCCTTAACGCCACAATCGATCATGTCCTGGGCTATCTCGGCCATTTTTTGCTCAGGAATCATATCCTTTTCCTTCATCAGTTCGCTCAGGAAAAGGTCTTCATTGCGATAGCAGCAATAAAAACAACGATGATTACAAGCGTTTATAGGCTTGAGGCGAATATGTATCGGGGCTACGGCTTTCTTTTGGGACAACGCATCGAGCCGGTCCTTGAAATGGAATATCTTTGCTTGGCTGTATATATTTTCCATGGCTTTGCTACTCGAAAAAAATGAAGGAATAATCGCCGACATATCCGAAGTGCTTATACACCCACTCCCATTCGTCGACGGAATAGAAACTTTCGCACGTCAATTGCCAGTACATCATGTTCACACGCTCTGCCTCGTTGCGGTATGATTCCAGCATGATGTAGGATTGAGCAGGGTTCTTGGCCACACGGTTCAGTTCCTGGATGGCTTTTTGCAAATCCATGATCTTGAAATTGTGAAACGTGGCCAACGAATAGACAAGATCGAACTGGTTATCGTCAAAAGGAAGGTCTTGGGCTGGAGCAAGTGTAAGGAATTCACGGACTTCCTCTTTTGCATCTTGCAGACCCCATTCTGAAATGTCTACTCCGCAAACATTCAAGTCGGGAATGAGCTTTTTGAATTCATAGAGCAGATGCGCTTTGCCGCACCCGATATCAAGAATCGACATGCCGGGCTTGAGGCCATAGTGGTCAATCATGTCTTGAGCAACAACTTCCCATCGACCATCATAGCGGTAACCGCCATAACCGTATCGTCGGTCACCATCCCAATAGTCCTTGCCGTATTGTTTGGCGATGGTGCCACACTCGATCTTATCATGTTCGCATACCCGTTCCAGGTAATTACGAGTGGTTTTCTTATGTAATTTGGATACGAAGTCTCTCTGAGGCATGTTATCCTTCCCTTTTTAGTGCGGTTTTGTCGCTTTTAGGGTTGCATCGTAACAGTAAAGGTCTTCATCATCATATTCAGCCCATGACGGATGCAAACGGGACGGGGCTACTTTGCGGTGCTGACGTTCCAGAGTCTCGACCGTAAAGCCGATTTCATGCCACAACTCGACAAAATCGCTGATGCGCCAAAGGTTGGTTTCTTCGTTTTTCGCCAGCCATTGCTCTTTGGAATAGGCAAGAAAGTCAAAATTGACATAGACAGGCTCGTCCTCGGCGCCATGGTCGCGAAAGTCGATGCGATGAAGCATGGAGGCTCCAGGTTTCAGAACCCGAAACAATTCCCGAGACAACGAAGGAATATCTTTGACATGTTCAAGGACGACTTTAGAAAAGCAGAAATCAACAGAGGACTCTTCGAGGTGCAGTTCTTCCAACGTTGAACTGAACGTTTCCGGACGACCATGTCCTGACTTCACGGGAATGGGGAGAAGTCCGGAAGCGTGCTGTTCAAGTGTATCGCAGAGGGCAAAAGCGGCATCGCGCCCTTCTTCAGAATACGTAAAGGGGTCCATGGCAACCCCTCTCTCGAAGTGATTCATCAGCAGATTCGACACAAGCGGGATACGACTACATCCCACCTCAAGAAACGTTCCGCCTTGGGTAGGCAGGTGAGGCAACAGTGTTCTGAGAAAATGAACGTGCGAGGCGAGAGTGGTTCCGCCATCATCGCCGCAGCGCAACAGCGCTTCATCCAGAGGAGCCAAGTTGTTGATGTGGGCTGCTTGGTAAAGGAGCCGTGTATGTGCAGAGCGCGTGAACCACTCGGAACGATCCGTTTTCTGGAAAAAAAGGTCCAAAACAGCAGGAGGAAACACGGCATTATGCCCGGCAAAGTATGTTCCCCAGGCAAAACGTTCAGCCGGGCTTTCGATGCCCTCAAGAGGAACGCATGTCGCAAGACCTGTTTCACGCAGTCGCTTGGGAAGCAGAGCAGGTGGAAAGGGGGACGAGTCCAGAGAAGAAAGGGCCGCAATCGCGTTGCGACCGAGAACCGTGAACTCTTTCGCCGGAATGGTGCCTGAAGCGTATGCTCCATCTGCGCCGTGATCGACTTTTGCCCACGCTTCATCGAGAGCGTCTTTGTTCACAAGACAGGCGTAAGGCGTGATGACGCCAATGGAATCGAAAAAAGCCTGCCGGCACAATTCGGCCAGTCGTATATGTGGAGATTCATGCCCGTAATAGACCGGGAAGCCCAGCGCTTCTACTTTTTCGCGCATGGCGGGAGAAAGCGTTTCAGGAACGGCGACAACAGCCTGCGTAAAGAGACGTTGGGCGAGCATTTCTTGCAGTGCTTCTCTAAAAAGCAAGCGTCCCTCGTGTGCTGCGAAAAGAGGGTCGTTGTTGCTTAAAGGACGTGCAAGTATGGCGCAAGGCTTGGCGTGCATAGACTCAACTTTTTTGTAAAACAAATAAGGGTTCGAATCTGGCGCGGGGTGCGGCATCCATTCTTTTGGTATCGTAACCATAGGAATCAATGAGCGTATATCCTTCAAAAAGCATGGGAAGACGGTGTTCACCGTATACTCTGCACCCGTTGAAAATCAGCATATCCTGCTTAGCAACCGGAACATTCAGGAAAAGCAGTCCTCCGTCGTTGAGCAGCTCGCGCACACGTTGCATAGCTTCAAGATCGGCGTTGGGATTCAGGGGGTCTCCGTATGCTCCAAGTCCGTCGTGCTCGAAAGACGAGATGGACATGGCGTGATCGAATGTCTCATTACTTGCCTTGAGCTCATCCACGGTCAATGTACGCAAGCGGTTAGTTCGAGAGATGATCCGGTAGTATTCTACCGTGGTCGGATGTGCTCCATACGCAAGGCACATGGATTCATACCATGGACTCGTGGACCCGAAGACAGCCATGCTTTTTCCCTCTACGGGATGGTCTTGCAGGGATTGGCGTACATATTCATCCAATTTGGCATAGACGGTGGAGTCCCCTTGCTTGATCCTGGAAATGCAGTCGTCGATTTCATCATCCGTGTAGACGAGCAAATAGTTCGATGGATGCCTTTGATCTTGGACGTCAAGAATCAGTTCCGATGCGCCGTTCATGGTAAACGCTGCAAGCAGTTCTTGAGGAATGGTGTCGGATAATGGCGACAGCGGTTCCGGGGAGCCAAAATGCTCTCGCAGCAAGGCACGATAGCGCCAGCGATAAATGTTTTCCCAAAAACGATAGCCCTGCATTTGGGCGGCGTAGTCAAGCGGCGCTTCAAATATATCACGGTGCTGAAACCATTGTGCACCATACATGGTAACGACAGGCGTATAACAGCGCTGAAGACCTCGTTCCTGCAATGCGTGAGAGATGGGAGCGACGCCAGCAGCCGTGATAACCACATCCACGTGCTGTTCAGTAAAGTCGAAGTCGGCAATATTGACGATGGGCACCCCCTCGCACACGCCTCCCGGTTCGCAAAAACTGTCAAGGAAACACACGACGTCCACGTCGCTTCGTTCCTGACGGAGTTGTTCGAGGTAATGTATTCCATAGTCGCCCGCACCATACAAAACGATGCGGGCGTTCGGATCAAGATCCTGTGGTGAGGCAAGCTCAAGTATGGCGATGGTGCTTTTCATACAACCAACTTAGATGTTCTCCATCAGCTTGAAGCAATCCCGAATGACCACATGCATATTATCGTAGTTATATTTTCCCATACGACCGAGGGAATGGACGCCATCGGGAAACATTTCGAGATATTTTTTGGCCTTGGCAATATCGGCTTTGACTGGATAGGGATACATTTTGTTGTCGAACGTAGGAATCTCGATGCCCAACAGCGTATTGGGCGATTCATATCCTGTTAGCAACTTGTATTCCACCACGCGGGTGTAAGGCTCGTCTCCCGCATAATAAAGAAAGTAGTATGGCTCCGGCGTGACGCGCTCGCAGGGCAGAATCAACTTCATGAAGTGTCTGCCTATGTAACGCAGTTCGCCGTGGCAATAGTCGAAAACGATATCGGGCGAAATGGTGCTGACGATGAGATCGGCATCAAGCCATTGGTCGCCGGCAAGCACACGTTTTTTATCCACGTCGATCTTTTGCACCGGGGTGTTGTAGATGACGGTGGCGTTTTGGACACAAGCATCGAAGAAGGGGTTGAACGCTTCGATGTTGGTCGGGTATCCTATGACCTTGCTCCCCTCAAAACTTACTTTATCACCCGATTTCAGCGCCACGCCTTTGGGAGAAAAGCCGAAATCGTCGATTTCCTTGTTGTTCTTCACTCCCCACATCTTTTTTGAGTAGGTGTTGACGAACTTGTTGTAGAGCGTCTGACCAACGGAGTTAACCCAATATTCCTCGAAGTCTTTGGATTGCGAGACGTCGCCGCGGTTATCCAGTTCAGCCTCGATGGTATCTTTATCGGGCATAGACTGGATGTCATCCATGTGGATGGGGTAGGTGTAGAACCGATCGTCTTGGCTAACGTAGGTGAGGCTGTGGTGTTGCAGTTCCCGCATTTCGACAAAACGTTCCATGTATTCCCACGTGTACATTTCGTCGACATCGACCAGAATATGTCTGGGGCCGATGGTGTAGGGATGGCCATGATAGAAGAAGGTCCTGCACCCGCCGCCGATACAATCGCCGGCTTCGACGACAGTGACCTCGAATCCTTTCTTGCTCAACATTTCCGTGACAACGCAGCCGCAAAACCCGCCGCCGATAACTATGGCTTTTTTCATATCGTGAACTCGTTGCTCTTTTATTTGTTTTTGAGAACGAAGAGAGGGTTGAACACCTTCTTGGGTTCGGCTTGGAGTCGTGATTCACTATATCCCCAAGAGTCGACAAGCTCGAAACCCTCGAACATCATGGCGAGTCTGACTCTTCCATAGGAACGAAATTCGTTAAAATAGATCATGTCGTCCCAGGAAACCGGCACGTTGAAGAACATGAGTCCGCCTGGTTTAATAACGTTTTTCATGTTGCGCATGGCCTTCAAATCACCGTCCGGATCGATGGGATCACCATACGCGCCCAGACCGTCATGTTCGAACGAGGAAATGGAAATCGCGTGGTCAAAGCCGGACTTCCTCGACTTGAGTTCCTCGGTCGTCAGCGTGGAGATACGTTTTGTTTTGGAAATGATGGCATTGTAATCAATGGTCACAGGGTGACCCCCGAACTTGATGCAGAGACTTTCGTACCAGGGAGTCAGTGATCCCATAACGGCAACTTCCGTCCCTTCAATCGGGTACTTCTGAAGCGCTTCGCGGAACCAGACATCCAACTGACCATATATACTGTTTTCCCCTTCATCGATGCGCCGCAGGCAGTCGTCTACTTCTTCGTCGGTGTAAATAAGCGGATAGTTGGACGGATAGCGCTTATCCCATACTTTGTAGTCCAAAATCTCACATTGTCCGCCCATGGTGAACGCCTCTCGCATTTCTGGAGGGATGGATGTCATGAGAGGTGGCACCGGTGCAGGGTCTCCAAAGTGCTCTTGGCGCAAAGCCAAGTAGCGCCAGTAATACATGGTGTGAAAATAGCGGTGGTAATCACGTTCGGAGATGAGCGCTTCCGTCGCTTCAAAAACATTTTTATCTTGGCGTAACTTCTCGTCTTCCAGCGAACGCATAAGAATATAGAGAGAGGAGAAACCCAGTTTTTCAACTTTCTCGCCAATGTCTTCATAGTTTGCCGAAGCAATGATTATGGCATCAAGAGATTGCAACAGTGTCGTATCGACGTCGTTAATGTTGACCAAATCGAAATCATCAATGGTGCCGCTCGGCTTGAACGTATCCAAAAAACAGGCAACCGTGATATCTGGGCGCTCTTGAGCAATATCGTTCCGTACAGACAGTCCGTAGGCTCCAGCGCCATAAATGGCGATGGTGTTTGCCTTCAGGTTCGCAAAAGAATGAAGAACATTCAGCATGTTGCGCCTATCCTCTCTTTAACGTGCTTGATGAGCCGATTGATACCTGTCTCCAAAGGCGTCATGTACAGAGGCCCTACCGCGCCATGCATGGCACTGACATCAAAGACAAGATCATTGGATCGTTCTCCGGGTGGCTCGCGTTGAATAATGAGTTCGCAGCCTGCTTTTTCGGCCATGAGTTGCAGAATATCAATCAACTTATGGCTTTTTCCGGCAGCGATATTGAGAACTCCATTGTATGGTTTGTTCAGCAAAGCAAGAATGACGGAGCATAAATCATCTACTAGGACAAAATCGCGCAAAGTAGAGCCATCTCCAAAAAGACGAATGGTCTGTCCAGTGACAATACGTTTTGCAAAGAGACCAAGAATGCTCTTGCCGTCGTCGGTCGGGCCGAAGATCCCCGGCAGCCTCAGTGAGGCAATGGGGCAATCGAGATTCTCAGAATTGGATAGAATACGCTCGCTGGCAAATTTGGAAAGCGCATAGTATCCGGCAGGTTCTGTCAAAGTACGTTCCGTCAGAGGACATATCGGCTTGTTGCCGTAAACGTCGGTCGAACTGAGAAAAATGATTGATCGAAACTGTCCCGGTCGTGCGGCCGCAGCAAAATTTTCAGCCATCATAATGTTTTCCAGAAATGACTGAATAGAGTCTTCCTGAACTCGACTGATACTGGCACAGAGAACGGCGGACATACCAGGATCAAGAGAGGCAACCGCCTGAGCCATGCTTTCGGCCGAGGCCATGTCGCATTCATTGCGAGTCATGGGGCGCACATCCCAGCCCATATTACCAAGTAATTGCGTCAAGACGGAGCCAATAAATCCACCGGCCCCGAAAACAACCACTTTTTTGCTTTCACGTTCTTCACTCATGCGATCTCCAAGGGCGGACGATGTTCAGGTTCCTGCCCTGCAGGCGTTGTTCCATAGCATCCAATGTCTCGCTATTATTGGAGCAGAGGATGACAAGGGCATCCTGATGGAGTTCTTTACAACGCTTCAGACCGAAAACAGGTTCGCTCTCGCCATCATAGTTATCGTCGTAAAATGAGCATGCTGCTTGGGGAGCCTGGTAACGAATTTCTCTATAGAGCAGACGAAATATGGTGTACGCCCCATAAAAAATCAGAGGTGTTCCATTGTGTGCGGCCGTGAGGATGCGGTTCATGACCTTCTTTCTGTTCTCTTCCAACAAGGCGCATTGTGCGGCTACCCCCGAGACATCTTCCTGCGTAACGGGCGCTGGGGAAGAAGATTTGCGAAACACGGCGCGCAATGATGCCTCTTCCTCTGCCTCGACCACTTCAAAACCTTCCAGAGCTATGCGAAGCGTATTCAGGGTAAAATACCCTACGTGGTGGAGTACAAACCCTTCCGTTCCATCCTGCAAAATCCAATTCAGGTTGGGAACGTCGACATAGAGGAGTCCATTGTCGGACAGAACGCGAGAAACGCCCTGCAAAAAGCCTTTCGGGTCTGTGAAGTGCTCCAAAATATGTTTGAGTATGACCACATCGAATGTCGAGGCGAAGAGTTCTGGACGAAAATATTCCCGAACTGTGGGCACCCCTCTGTCATTCGACATACCGGGATCGATGCCGAGTACGTTGCATTCCGGTCGCTTCTCCTTGACCATATACAGCAGATCTCCTTTATTGGAGCCGATTTCAAGGAGAGAGGGCATGGGAACGTCAGGAAGATTACGCAGCAACATATCCAGGGCTTTGAGGCTTTCTCGATCTCGGCGTGGAAAAGCGAAAATGTCCTTGCCGTAATACTCCCCATACCCCGTGTTCATGACGTCTTCGTATTCGGGGGTGGCGGCACTCGATTGAAAGAGGAAACCACATGCAGGACAAATTTCCATGACCAAGGGCAGATTGACATCTCGGTCGGCAAAAAAAGCGTTCGGGTGCGTATATGCTTGGCGCATGGTTTCCTGACAAAGAGGACATCGGGTCATGAACGTTGCTCCACATCCGCTAAGATATTGTAAAAGGTGATCATATCACCAACGTGGTTGTCCACAGAAAGTTGACGACAAAACGATTCGATATTGTTTTGACACGTCGTTCTATCAAAGTTGTTCAGGATGACAGGCAAGTTTTCCAGATCGTGAGCAGGAAGAGCAAGACCCAAACCGTATTGTTGCAGAAGTTGCTCACAATATTCGAATTCAGGTGATACGATGGTTGGCAATCCGGCTTGGGCATAGGCGAATATTTTGAGCTGTAAATTCGTGCGGACAAAGTCCGAAGCCTTCTGGGGAAAAAGGAAGCCGAGCCAACCGAAATCATAGTAGCGCAACTCATCAAGCAATTGATCGTAAGGCAGGCAAGAACGATATGCAAAGAGCGGGTTCTGTTGCTCCAGCTCCATGAATTCTTCCCAGCCGGAACCGTTCTTATCCATGCTGTTGAAGACGGTGAAACCAAGCCCGGTGTCCGTAATCCGAGCGATAAGCTCCTTAAAGACCGCCTTGTCGTACCATTCCTTATAGAAGCCTTGATGAAGGCTATGGGCAAACGCTATGCGCGTGATGCCATCCTTTTGTGAATATCTTTCATGTGGGGCATGGGGCAGCATACCTCCCTCGATATACGGCAAGAAATGAAGGCATTGTGGACGAGCTGAAAATCTATTGCAAAAATTGTTGAGTACGTTGGAAGAATCCTTGTAAATAAGAGCATTTACATGCCGAAAAAAGGATTCGTAAAGCGTTTCAATAGAGCTTTTTTCCAACTTCATGTGCGAGCTGAATTCTCTGGCGTGGTCTTTATTTTCAAAAAAAGTTGAGAGAAAGTTATCGGCGTAGGCAATCGTCTTGGCTTTAGCCACCTCGGTGACTTTGGCGATGTACCAGATATTGGAAAAATGCTTCGGGAATTCAAACAGGGTGAAAAGATCATCCTCTTCGAGAAGGAGTAACAGAACAAGTTGCAAAGTTTCATCGGAAGGAGCTGTATAAATAAAATCAACGTACCCTTGCTCTATCATGTCGTCGGGAGGAATGGGAAAGGCGGCATTCCGGGGAGCGAAAACAGCAAGTCGATAACCGGCTTCCTTGATACGTCGGAAAGGCTTCAGGCGATAGACAGAGCCGAAATTCATCATCTGGATGCAGAGCGTCCGTTCCCCGACAGGGATGGACTGCACAAGTTGTGCTCTTACGTCTTGCGCTTCTTTTTGCATACGCTCCAGACACGATTGCAGTACCTGTGGGCGAACGTGGTTTGCGACGATATCTTCAAGACCGTATATTTGGACGTCTTGCAGGGGGGCCAGGTTGTTTCGCATGGCATGGTGATACGTCGCTGACAACAGGGCAATATGTTTGGGCGGCTCGGCAAGGACGGCGGCAAGGTCGCTTTTGGGAAATCCGTGAAAAGAAGACAATCCTTCTTGCTGTGTTGAAAAAAAACGAACCGGCCGCTTTCGGAGAATGTCGGGGTGCTCAACGGCGAGTTTCTGTGCGAGGCTGCCACAGCCATAAAAACCGATGCTTTCGTGCGCCGGCAGGTTTTCCAGCCAGGACGCGACGATCTCGACGCGCTCGGCTTCCCAGTCTGACGCTTTGGCGATAAGCCGGTGAAGCTCTGCACGCAAACCGGGATCGGAGAGAGAGAGGGGCATGTCTATTTTACCTCTCGCTCCGGTGGATCGTTTCATAAAAATCGGTAAGTCGAAGGGCCATCCGTTCCGGAGATAAGGATTTTCTAAATTCTTTTATGTCTTGCAACGATGTTTCGTAGTCAAATGCTTCCATATGTTTTCGAACGTTTTTCCAGTCCTCGCTTGCAAGGACAAAGCCCAAATTAAAGTCGGTCACGAGTTGAGCAAGAGAGGAAAGCTCGGATGAGACAATCACAGGAGTGCCTGCGGAAACAGCTTGGAAGATCGTCAACGGCAAGTGAGTTTCATGATAGCCGGAAGGGCAGGGCGGAACCCTTCTCCCAAGCCAAAGGTAATCGCTGTCAGCAATTTCTTGGAGTAAATCCTCTGGATGAATAGCTCCGCTATAATGGAGTAGATGGTTCTTTCGGTCCATCTCTCTGAGCGTACCATAGCCCCCACCGACATCGAGAGGGTTGAAAATATGAAATTCAATACCCTGATTGGTAAAGACTTCGATGGGTTCATAAATGCTCTCCAAAGGCCAACCAATGTTGAGTGTCACATCGGGTCTCGTGTGCAGAGAGCACACAAAAATGACTTTGGGAGGACGATTACTTTCGTGAGTACGTTGTACGGGCGCCTCAATGGGGAGAAGCGGCCTGTAGAAAAGAAGTGAGGGCACCTTGCTTTCATGCTGTTCTTTCATCTTGTCGATCATCTGCGTAGGGATACGCGAGACCAATCCCGCTGCGCGATGGGAAAGCGTTTTTTCGAGTGCCGTTGCTCGCTTCTCGTCTATGCCTTGCTCTTCAAGAAGATGTTGTCGGGCTCCATCAACTTGCACCACCTGACTCAGAATGGAATCAAGCCAGACAACCACGGGCGCTTTCGATGTCTCTATAACATGGTTAAAAATAGAAAATGTGTAATAGAGGCACCACGCATTGACGATAGAGAAATTCGCTTTTTGCAAAAGCCGTGGTATCATAACCCAAAGATAATGGAGAGATGGGGCTTCGTAAAAAAAGTCCGCAAAGCCGTATTCTTCCATCTTATCATAAGGAATCTTGCTCGGTACGTGGCTCCGAGAAAGAAGCACCAGCTTCTTTCCTGCTTTGCGCATGCTGGCATACATTTCGAGATAGGGCATGGAGAGATCCGGATCCAGAAAACAGATGACGTCGTCATCGTCGGAAAATCGATCCGCCAGGCATTGCAACACGTTGTCCATTTCATGCGAAACATGCTGCAACGCTTTGGTGAGGAGGCTCTCATTGATACCCTCGGTAAGAGCCTGCTTGAGGAATATCACATCGGTGTTGTGGAGAAAGCCAATCTCTTCACACATGGCATCTTCATACGTTGCCGACAGAAGAAGGACTTTGCTCGTATCGAGAGGAATCTGGGAGGCCTTGGTCCACGGAAAACCGTGAAATGTATTTTCCCGTGGAGCATCGGTTGTAGCAAAGATGACGTTTGCCTTTGTGAGTTCTTCGGCATGCTGCATAGCCAGAATACGGGCGATGGTACCGCACCCATACAAGACCAATTTTTCCTCGTTCGGTAACGACGCAATGAAGTGAGCGACAGCTTCCGCACGCATATTCATAAATACGTCGTCGAGCAAAATACTGCTGACGAGTGAATCTTTTGTATGCCGCTTCATGCGCTTACCCTCGCCGCGAAGTCATACCCGGCTCGGGGATCAACGGAGGCAGGCCCCTTTTGTCTCGTGGCACGTAGCCCTTGCGCCCTTTCAGTGTATCCACAGCAGTATGGAAGAGATACGCTACATAGTTCTTGGCAGCGATCCCCGCGCTGTTGAGCACAGCCTTTGGGTTTGAAAAGAGTCTTTGTCTATGGCGGAGGGCAGCCAGCACTTTGACGTAATGCCAGTTGAATTTGATGTAATGCGCCAGAGCGCGACGTGAGGTAAACTCACTCATATTGAGGTTTCCTGCCTCCTGCGCCAGAGCGATCTTTGAAGAGCTGCCTGTGAGCAGACGCTGAAATTTTTCGTCGCTGAGGGAGGTGAGATATTCATCCTCGTCCGTGATGAGTTTTTCACCCATCGCTTCGTGGTACAGCTCGGATGAGGGCGAAGGAATCAGGATCGTCCAGCCGTATCCGGACGTATTCATCTTGCCCTGCTTTTTGAAATCACGCTTTTGTTTTTCGATAAGGTCTTCAATAAACAACATAAACGAGCGCGTTTCAGCGATGGTTCGGACGTTTTCACCCGGCGTACCGAAGATAAAGTTGCCATGCATCGTGATTCCGGCGTCGATAGCAGCCTTGAGCCTTTGTCTGGCCTCTTGGTGATTCAGGTTCTTTTTCATGCGTTTGAGCATGTCTTGGCTCCCGGTCTCAAGGCCGAACAGCCCAACGGCAACCCCATGATCCGCCAGTTTTTTGTACAAGTCGTAACTGCCAAAGGAGAGGCGCAAGCTGCCGATGAGCTTGAAATTCATTCCTCGCTCATCATAAAGCTGGCAGTATTCTTCGATATCCTTGGCGTTAAGGAACATATTGGTGTCGTATGCGTAGAACCCGGTAAAACCATAGCGATTGATCAAAAAGTCGAATTCATCGAGGAGCGTTTCCCACTTTTTCCTGAGCATGCGGTGGCCATAGAGGTGACCGCAGAATGTACAATGAAAGGGGCATCCTCGTGACGTCAATATAGGAAAGGCCTGAACGGGATGGTCCGTACATGAATTCAGATTATAGGCGATCTCTTTCAGCTCTTCATCGAAATATTCGTATGCCGGGAATTCCTGGTTTTGAAATTCGATCTGATTCATTATCTTGTGCGACTCGGTCCTGACGATCGTTCCGGTCTTGTTATCTTTAAATGAGATGCCGTTGACCGAGCGCAAATCGGGGTGCGGTCTCCCCAGTTCATCCAACAGATCAGGAAGAACGGATTCACCTTCCGGGCACGTGGAAACAATGTCTACATCCGTCTTTTCAAGAAGGACTTGATCATTACCCGAAATAATGCCGCCGACGATGATAATGGCATCTTTGTGTGCCTTGCGGATATCGGCTGAAAGCTGTTTGACATGTAAATAGTTATGCGACCAGGCACTAATGCCGAAAATACGACTATCGGACTTTTGCAGCTTGCTGCTGAGCTCTTCTAAGGTGAGCCGATTCAAATACGTATCGAGATGGTCGAACGTATGTGTCGTTTTCTGCAATTGGCTGATGATGATGGGAAAAGCAAAAGGGAGCTTCCACAGTTTTCCATCCAACGGTTTGGTTTCCGCAAGACCGACGAGCTGTATATGCGACATAAAGATCCTTATTCGATTGCAAATATCTGTTCAAGCTGCGCCTTGGCCAGATCGCTGTTGACGCTGTTTCTGTATGCGTTCAGCTTGTCGCACAATGACGCATAGTCACAATCCCGAGCAAGTTTTGGGGCCTTCGCCAAGTCGTTAAGCTCATAAGTGAGGCCAAACCCGTTATCCATGACGGTCTTGAGGATGTACGGTGCTTTGGTATGCACCAGAATGGGGAGTCCGGCTTCAACATAACTGAAAATCTTGGTTGCCATGTTGATAGCGAAATGATCGGGGTTATAGCTGGATTCAGGAATGTTCTCCCAGTAAATGGCAAAATCGTGCGCGGCCAATTTCGCGGGCAGTTCGAAAAACGGAACACCTTTTTGAAACGAAAAATTGGGGTAGACATCCTGAAAATCAATATAGCGCTTATGCTCTTCCCAGAACATATTGCGGGCGTTTTGGTTCACAACGAACGTCATATCACCTTCGTTGCCGCAAATGTCATGGATCAGCGGAGTCATGATGTGGTTTTCATGTCCCTTCGTAATAGCGATATGGTACGGAATGATCCCGCCCGCAAAAACAAATTTTGGGTTACGTGTCCCGTCGTATTCACTACACGGCTGAAACAGCTCCGGCTCCGGAAGACTGTGAATTTGCCAATCCGGGGTATTGAAGCGCCAGGCATCGCGCATTTTGTCAACGCCCCAGTTGGGCATCTTGTGAACGATGGCCGCACTCTGATCAAGAATCTTCGCTTCGAGCATGCATTCAAAGCTAAAGGGATCGTTGTTCATGTAGTACACGGAATCATTGATATCGATAATAGCCAACGACCCGTTTTTCTGGGCCGCTTCCACAGCAATGGCACCATTGATAAGCGGCTGAATAACAGAAGATATAGCCCACGGAGCGGAGGACGCGAGTATGCTATACAACTCATCGTAATCCTCAGCCTCATAGCACTGGTCAAAGAACCGGAGCGGAGCATGATCTTGGCGTATGCAGCAGCCAACGAACGTGAGAAAATACTTGCCTGTCTTTTGTAATGCCCATGCTTTTTTGCAGACAGCGGGTTGCAAGTAATATGAGTTGAAGACGATATGTTTTTTGCCGTCCACTATCCGCTGATCCATATGTTGCAATGCGGATCGATAGACAAGCTCTTCTCGTCCTCTGGGCATGGGCACGTCAAAAAACGTCTTCTGCAGGTACGTCTGCTGGGCCTCTTCAAGCCAGAAAAAACGCTGTGCGTCGCTCAATTTTTCCCTCGTTCCTTGATGATGGTTGCCATCTCCGTAAAAATGGCGCGCAGGTCATAGGTATAGCTCCAGTTTGGATAGTGCTGACGGAATTTCCTGACATCGCTGATCCACCAGAGGTGATCTCCAACTCTGTTTTGGTCTTGGTAGGAAAAGTTGAAGGGGATTCCCATCACTTCCTCGAACAGCGTGATCGCCTCCAATACAGAGCAATTGGAATGCACGCCGCCGCCAGCATTGTAGACTTCTCCCGGACGGGGATTTTGGATGTACTCCCAGAACATGGTAATCAGATCCTGGGCGTGAATGTTATCGCGTACCTGTTTGCCCTTGTAGCCAAACACCGTATACGGGGTTCTGTTGACGCCGCACTTGATGAGATACGACAAAAAGCCGTGCAGTTGCGCTCCGGAATGGTCGGCTCCGGTAAGGCACCCCCCTCGAAAGCACACCGTATTCATATCAAAATAGCGCCCATACTCTTGAACCATGACATCAGCCGCGACTTTTGACGCGCCAAAGACGCTGTGCGTGCTCACGTCAATGGACATGGACTCATCTATCCCGTGCTGAGAGTAGGGATGTGACGGCTCTACAGTAAAACGGGTATCGGTCTCTCTCAGAGGAAGGCTATTCGGTGTATCCCCGTATACTTTATTGGTCGAGGTAAAGATAAAAGGTGCCTCTGGGCAATGCTTGCGCGTGAGTTCCAGCAGCAAGACCGTGGCGGAAGCATTGATGGAAAAGTCCGTCAACGGCTCTCGGGCTGCCCAATCGTGAGAGGGTTGTGCAGCGGCATGGACAATCGCTTGTATATTTTTGCCGTAGTGAACAAAAAGGCGCTCCATGGCGGCTTGATCGCGAATATCGTTCTCGCAGTGGGTATACCGTGTGAGGCTGGAAGAAAGGCTTGTAATATTCCACTTGGTAGAACTTTCATTACCGAAAAAGTAACTACGCATGTCGTTGTCCACTCCAACGACATCAAATCCTTGCTCGGCCATGAAGCGAGCTGTGCAGCTCCCTATGAGGCCTCCTGCTCCTGTAACCAGACAAACCGCCATTATTTGCCTCCAATCTTTTCTTCAGCAATCGCTCGGCGTGCCGCCTGTACCAGAGAGCGCGATTCATTCAAGAGTTTTGTCCAGTTGGAAGAGCTGTGTACGCCGACTTCCCGATTTTCATGGATGCGGACGGAATACAATGTCTTGGGAACATGCTTAAAGCGAACACCACCAAGGGCCAGACGAAGATACAATTCATGATCGTTGGCAAGGTAATCGTTATTATACCAACCAAACTCTTCATGGAGTGTGCGGCGGTAGAGTTTGGAGACGCCGCAGAGATACCAATTCGTAAAACACGCTTCAAAAGAATATTCGGGAACGTTGAATTCCCGAAGAATTCGTCCTTGATCGTTGAAAATGAACATATCCGAATAGCAAAAATCGGCTTCGTCCCGATCAAGAGGGGCAACAAGTTCTGAGATCATTTGAGGGTGGCACATATCGTCAGAAGCGATGTATGTACAATATTCGCCGGTCGTCGCTTGAAAACCACGATTGTATGTCCGCGTGGACCCCATATTTTGCTCGTTATGTATAACGACGATTTCACGGCCTTTCTGAGGATATCGATGGTGTTCCGTCCGTTCAATATTGCCGGTGTCTTCGTTGAAATACGAAGCATAGGAAACCATTTCGGTGGGAACAGCAGCCACGAAGTCCTCAATGACTTCCCGCGTTGCATCTGTGGAGCAATCGTTGACGATAACAATTTCTATATTGGGGTAATCCTGGAACATAATGGAGTCCAGACAGGCACCCAGGTATGACGCCTGGTTGTACGTGGGCACAACCAGAGAAACTTTCCTTGCGGTGTTCATGCCTTTTTCTCCTGCATGGCAACATGCAATTGCTCATGAATCGTGGAAATGATCTCTTCTTTGGAATAGAATCTACTTTTCTCGGATGGCGATTTAAAAAAGGTCTCTATACCTGTAAAATCAGTTATATACATATCTTTGTAATTATCCTTGGAGTAGTTGGAAGCAAACAGAGGATGCCCTTCTTTGACAAAGACACCATGGCCAACAACAAATTTTCTTGCATCATGAGACTGAATGCATTCGCACTGCCCAGCTATATGCATCTGCCATGCTTCCCTGGCTTTGATGTGTGCTCCATGGGAAATGAAAAGTGGGGCGAATCCGGCTTGATAAAGATTTTCGTAGAGGTACAGTCTATTTTTTTCCGGAGTTTCACATCCAAAACAATGGACAAAAAAGACACCTTCAGCCTTTACTGTACGATGAAACAGACTCAAATAGTCCCGTAAGGCATCAGGGTTGAATTCGAGGAGATTTGCATTGGAGTTGACGACATCAAAACTATTTTGAGAGGCCGCAATGTCACCCAGTCTCCACCAAGGATAATGTCGGGCTTTCTTTACAGCTTCCATGGACGTCATGGTAAAGACCTTCTGCAACGGATCGTCATCACGGATAAACCATTCTTCGACAGGTTCAGCGTGGATCATTTGCTGAAAACCTTCGCCAAAAACATGGCGATTGACCGCGTCTTGCAAAATATAAAAACTCTCGCAGCTTTCCGTTAACGTATAATTTTGCAGGCCTGGGTGTCCCTTGAGAAAAAAAGACAAGTATCCACACCCCGGCCCAACTTCCAGTATGGAGCGAAAACCGGGAGCAACGGCTGTGAGCTTTTTATAGACGACGAGCATCGCCAACATTGTATCCAAGGGAATCACAACATTGTTGCCAGGATAGTGGCGCCTTTGAAATGTCACAAGCTCAATACAGGCATCTCTCAGCGTTGTCACATCGGCAGGCTCTAAACCGCCCAACTCATCTTGAAGTTTCTCAAACCGCCCTTCTTGCATGGTGTTCAGAAGCGGGCGCGTTTCCTGAAACGTGGAAATACGTACCGGAAAGCCGAATCTCTCGAAGTGATCCAGGTTATGTCGTTGTGCAATGCGCCAATTCGGCAGACTCTTTTTAGCCATGGTTTCGTGGTCACGATATCCTAAAGGATTGGAACATCGTTGGAACATGGAGCCTGCGCTGTTGCGTGCTTCCCCCATGTCAGGAAGTTCTTCGTAAACACTCCACTCATGAATTCCAGCCTGAACGAGGCCTATGGAAATTTCCGCATAAAAGGCCGAAGCAATAACGACATAGTCTTTCTGAGGCTCGTACAATCGAGCAAATGTATCCAGTTTATGCACTGGCTTGCCGAGATATTCACTTGATGTGAACGAATCGACAAAACACAGCACGTCTAAATCCGTTGTTTCGGATATTGCTTGAAAGAGTTCCGCTCCGCGTGTGCCCATGCCGTAAATGCATATCCGGCGCCCATCGGGTAATTGGCCGGGAGAATGGATAAAATGCATCCTGTTTTCCTTTAGCCTTGTTGCATAACCAGTTCGCAAGCGGCTTTAACGATATCCTTCTTGGAATATTGCTTTGCATCCGCAGGCGGTGGACTGAAAAAACAACCGAGGCGAGGGTCATCCACACTGAATGCATTTTTGTAGTGTGCCATATCATAGCACTCTGCAAATCTCTCGTGACGTTCGGTAATCAGTACCGCGAAATCACTGCCGAACGTTCTGACATCACCTTCTGTAATGAAGGAGCAATCCCCTTGTGTTGTTCCGGCCCAAAACGTCCTGTCTTTGGACAAGGAGCCGAGGGTCACGAACATGGGTGCAATTCCCCGTTCATAGAGTCGCTTGAAAAGATAGCCTTTATTCTTTTCAGGCGTTTCGAAACCGAATCCTTGAACAAAGATGATGCCGTTATCAGCCACTTTTTCTTTGAAAAGTTCCAGATAGTCTTGCAAAGCCTCGGCATTGAACTCAAGAAGATTCGAGTTCGAGACAATGACGTCGAATTTTTCTTCGGTTTGCCGCAGAGTGCGCAGTCGCCACCATGGATATTGAAAAGCTCGACGCCTGGGGCGCAATCCTTCGGCTAAAGTGAAGGAATCAACAAGATCATCATCAGGACGTATGTAATAATTGGCTGTGCGGGGAGGAAAAGCCATTTGGCTGAATTCTTGGCCAAAGGCAAAAATATTGATGTAGTGTTGAAGCAGGTAAAAACTTTCGCAGCATTCGACCGTGGAATAGTTGTCGAGCTGTTGGAAACGGGAGGCGAAAAGAGAAAGAAAGCCGCAGCCGGGGCCGATTTCCAAGACCGAACGAAGATTCGGTTGCAGACCTGTTATGTACTTCCAAGAACACAAAGCTGCCAGCGCTGTATCTACAGGAACAAGCGGAGTCTGCTCAGGATAGTGGACGAGTTGGAAATTGATCAAAGCGGCACACGTTTCTACTAACGTCGTAAAATCCGCTTCGCTCAAGCCCCCAAAGTCCTCCTGGTATTTGGCGAAACCATGCTCCTGCATGGTATCGAACAATTGGCGTGTTTCCGCCAGCGTTGTCAGACGAACAGGAAAACCCGTCTTTTCAAAATGGTCCAGGTTATGACGTTGGGCAATCTGCCAATTGGGAAGCGCAGCACGGGCTATGGTTTCGTATTGCCTATATGCTATCATATCCAACATGGGAGCTATTTCCTTTGGTTCTCTCTTTGTAAGAGTGGATGTTGTTTGATATTTTCAGCAATTTGAAGTGCTATTTCATTGGCAAATGGTGCCGTATAGTGCGCTTCATCTATATAATGGTTTTTCGTTGAACCTTCTTGTATTGCTGAAAGGTCGATGGTGTTTTTTGCAAACGAACTGTTTTTCAATGCAGGCAGAAGCTGTGGATAGACGTCTTTAACGGCTTCATTGAGTCCCAGACCATACACCATGCCTTGGTGGTAACGAAGATCATACTTGTAAGCGGGGACAGGCTGAACAACAAAGAAGGGAGTCACTCCATAGTGATCTGCCAAAAGGACAATCTGCTGATAGTTTGTTAATATACGATGTACTATTTTATCTATGTCTGTTGATGAATATGCTGTGTACTTTTGTCTATGGTGTACCGCATCATCAACCTCTGCTGGAGACAACAAATCCATCCCTTTTTCAAGTAATCGCGTTACAGGGAGGGAAAGAAGAAATAACTTCAGACGAATCCAGCGCGTTTTGGATTGGAGCTGGAATTCGGAAAGTTCTTTTTGTTGACTCGAACGCTCACGAAGAAGTTCTTTGTACAACGTCGAAGTAGCAGTTTCGAGGTCTACCTTGATCGAATCATTGAGACCATCAAGAAAAAGAGCAAGGTCTGGGGTGTACCCATTGGAAAGCAATTGAAGAAAAAGTACTTTTTCTTGAGTGGAAAAAAACGCACAACGTCCAAAATTGTAGACCTTGACCGGTTTGTCGGCCAATGTGCCAAGATTTTTTTGGAGCTGGGAGGCGATACTCGTCCAGTCTGGACCTATATGGTAGGCGGTTGAGCCTCCAAAGAAAAAAATGTTGTAGTTATCAGGATGAGGCGGCCAGGGGCCTTGGTCTAAGCCATGACGAAAGCCATGTGGTGAGACATTCCAATATTTCCCTGTCCGTTCATGATGTTGAAATTCAGAAAACGCTTCATAGGCGATATTAATGGCGCTTGGGAACGATTCCTGCCAGTAGGCTTGGAACTCCTCCTCACTTTTCAAACCGAACCACGTATAGTTATCACCGGTTTCGTAGAGAGACAGAATTTTGGGTGGAGCCCAGCGTATACGGTCACGGCTCAGAACAAGCCGCTTTTTGGGGATGATTTGGATCAGAGCCCATGCAAGAACATTGAGGAGGATAAAGCCGATGAACACTCCAAACAGAATGTGAGCGGCAGTGGTGTAGATCTGATCGAACATGATTTAGAAGAGTGGATAAATATCTTGAAATGTTTTCTTTTTTTTGTTGTGCCGAATTCTGAGTATGCCACATGCGACAACGCATATCAGCACGAGAGCGACTACAATCCAGAATACCATACTATACCTCCATTTGCGCTATTTGCTGAATAAGGTCAGTGAGGTAGTGGCCAATGCATCCATGGACTGACTCCACCGTGCCGTATACTGCATCCGGAACATAGAAATTCAAATCACCGAGCTGACGCAAGGGATTGTCCTTTTTAAAGCCGGACATAGTAATAATATACCCATTATTCTGTGATGCCTTTTGAACAGCGTTGAGAATATTGTGTGATTGTCCGGAGCTGCTGATGGCTATGAGCACATCGCCTTTTTGAACCCAATGATTCATAGGACGCTCAAAGCTCCGCTCGTAACCAAAATCATTGGCTGTCGCGGATAAAATAGCAGGATCATGCATGCAAACGGCCCGTAAGGACGCTGCCACCAAATCGTTTTGCATATGTGAAGCAATGGCTGAACTCCCTCCATTGCCAATTATAGCAACAACACCACTTCTTTGACGTAAAGAATGAATAAATTGGGCTGCTCGATCTGTAGCTTCCTGAAAATCAAGAGATTCTCCGCTACTATTGGTTACTTCGGTGGCAGCAAGAAGCCTTCCCAATTCGGAAAAATAGTGTTGTGCTCGCATGAGTGAGGACATAATGTCTTCCTTATGACAAAAGGGAAGTAATGTGTTTTCCAAAAGCAACCTTATCCAGAAAGCTCTTGTTGCACATGTCTCCAACTGCCTGCGCTCCGGCAACGCTGCCGAGAAAGCCAATGACATCTGCAGGCATTCCTTTGGCGGCACACATGGAGGCTATAGATAAAACGGTGTCACCGGCGCCAATGCGGTCGACGACTTTTTGAGTAAATGCCGGAATTTTAACGAAGCCTGTTTCCTGATCATAGCAAATACAGCCTTTTTCACCCTGGGTGATAAGCACCTTACTGCATGAACATTTCTCGGAGGCCTCTTTAATGAGATCTTCAATTCTTCGTGAACGGCAACGCGCCTCCAATCTCAATTCATTTTCTGAAATGGATATGAAGTCTGCCCTCGAGTAAGCTGAAAAAACGTGAAAACCTTGGTTTCCAGCATTTTGCTGGGTGTTCATGGCGAGGAACTTTGCTTTTTCCGAGAGAAGATTTCTATGTTCCGGCAGCAGCATGCCGTGTCCATAATCGGCAACAATGACCAAATCTGCTTGAGGGACCAATTCTTCCATCTTTTCATAGAGATCCTTCGCGTCTTCGGGAGTCGGATCGCAATTACTGATGGTATAGACCTCGAAAAGCTTTTGAAAAGGATATCGCTCTACGAAACGACTTTTGACAATGGTGGGAGCTTGACGGATAGGCAAAAAGTGTTGCGTGATATTGGTTCGTAATTTTTCGTTGATGAACTCGATCTGGGAGTCGACCTCGCCGAGCTGGGTGACAAGCTCAACATTGTCCGTAAACGACCCCACGTGGTTGGCAATAGCGAGGATTCCGCCAATATATTTTTCCGTCCAGAGGAGTTTGGAGGCGATGATAGGTTCTTTGCCGGACTTCCCCAACGTGTCGCAAAAATTGTATTCGTCAATGATGGTTTCACCAATGACCAGCACCTTGAGATCTTGAAGAGATTTCAAATCATTCAAAATCTCTTCCTTGGAGTGCTTTGAGGTGAAGTCTGCTATAAATTTTTTTCCATTTTCAGAGAGTTGTGGAAAACAACGGTTTGCAAGGTTGGATGAGCTGAAGACGACATCATAGGTAAATTTGAGTTCTCCACCGACGGATTTGACCGCTTCTTCTTCATCGACAATCTTCCCTGTAATATCCTTTTCCGCAACGCTGTATTCATCCCCTTTTACATAAAAATGGGGCTGTAGATATTGTATAAGCTCAACGGCTGTAGGCCATTTATTGACCGAAACATAGTCGACCATGCCAAGAGCAGCAAGAACCTCTGCACGATATTCAGCATTAAATACTGGGCGATCCGGACCTTTATTCACATAATGGTCCGGCGTGATGGTAACAACGAGAAGGTCTCCCATCTCTTTGGCCTGTTTAAGATGGCGAATGTGCCCAGGGTGCAATATATCGAAAACACCATGGCAATGGACGATTGTATTCGCCTCTCTTGCTGTTGAGAGCTCTTTTTTCAAGCATTCCAGAGAGAGTATTTTATGTGCGCTCAAGATGTCATTCCAGGTATTTGGGTCTGTTTTCGTATCGGGTCAATATATTGACGGCTTAACCAAAAAATACTTTCTGTTGTGTGTTTCAGCAATCTTTGTTCCAGGTTGGAGGTGGAAGTAATCTTTTTCTATGACTCTCTCCATGAAAGAGACCACTATCTGTCTAAATAAATAATAATTATATTAATTTATTGTATTATTTTCATGTGGAGATTTGAGGTCCGAAGAGTGATTCTTTCTTGAATAATCCTCGAAGTGGAGACCTGCTATACCCAAACAGTATGAAAACATACGTTTCTTTGGTTTTCAAAAAAGATATCCAAACGAGGCTGCCTGTGAGCAAAGGTTGTATTCATTTCGTTGACTTCATGGGTTTGAATGCCCGAAATGCGGACAGTATTCCAATGTAAAAAGTGTACATATCAAACGTCACTCACAGCAGAGACTATGCTGCATAAAACAAGAACGCCGCTCCTCAAATGGTTTCGAGATACCTTCCTTATGATATCAGATAAACGTGATATTTCTGGCCTTAATATCTCGTAAATGAAGAACCAATTTTTCCTTTTTAAAATGGATCAACATCGTTGTTTCCAATGCAAAAACGTTTGTTCCCGGAACATATCACAATGTGCAAAAGAAGCACTTTCCAAAATACCTGAATGAAACTGTTACCGGTTCAATCGGCGCTGGTGGCGTGACCAAGTATTTGATCGCTTGCTTATGGCCTGCTCCAAAGTAAAGTCGGTGGGAATTTCGGAGCAAATGGCATAGCCACATATTTTTATATGAACGCTGTTTTGGCTCAACGGACTTGTTAAGGAAATATTCTCGTTTTTTATTGATATAGTTATCAGTGAACCATTCTCGACATGGAAAAGTTGTCCTCCCCCCAAAAAAAATTGATTTTTCTAAGGGAGTACACAGTATTGCCGAACTCATACATTTTTTATCAGCAAATTACTCATACAGTGAATGATAGAATGAATTTTTGCTGTCAATCCTGTAGAGATGTCAAATTGTTACGGGTTAATTATTAAGCCGTCAAGCCGTTGACGTTTTCTCCAACAGTTTTGACCCATTGTTGCCGAGAGCCTTTCCACTTGGCCTTTGGGGAACTTGTCTGTTTGGGCTTGAAAGGGCTATCAGTTGGTTGACGGAGGCTCGTTGAAATTGGAGGAATCTTGATTCTGTCTCGCTTCAAGCTTCTCCACACGTGCATTGTTTGATATTTGTCCATCCCCCGTGAGCGCTTACAAATATTTCACCCCAATGTAAGGTGTCTGCAAAGATACAAGGAGAAAATATTTGTACATTCTGCCAAGAACGACTTGGCAAAAAATATAATGATGAAACAAAACAAAAAGAAAGCGCTATTTATAGCCAGGAAAGTATTTTCTGAACTTGTTTTTGATATTCAAAAACTCGAAGGAATGCCGTTTACGATGCCAGAGGTGCAAACCTACATTCAAGGCATTACAGTAGGCGGTCATAAAATTACAGACGAAGAGAAATTAAAGCAGCAAATTTTAGGATGGGAAAAAATTATTACATTCGTTTCAACTGATACTTTTTCTCTATCAAAAGAAATTGCTTGTTCAATTCAAGCGATTATAGCCAAAGATGAAGTGCTTGAAATAGGGCAATTTCGGTCTGGTCAAGTTGGGATAGCTGGAACGGAGTATACACCACCTCGTGCTGAAACTCTCGACAAAAACTTCTCGGAAATGCTCATACATATCAAAAAATTGCATGATATTTGTGAGCAGGCTTACAGGCTGCATTTAGATTTTGCGCGTAACCAGTTTTTTTACGATGGGAATAAACGAACGGGCTTACTCATGCTGAATGGGCATGTGATGAGCTATGGATTTCCACCGCTCTCGATTCCAGCCAAACGGCAGATTGAATATAATGAAAAAATGATCCGATTCTATGAAAATGGTGATTATGCTGAAATGTTAGTCTTTCTCAAAGAGTGTCATCACGCAATGTATGACCGGTTTGAGTGAGGATTCTAACGCCTCGCAGAACACCGTAACGGCCTTGCCCCTGGCGTTCTCTCGGGCCAGAAAAAGATAAGAGAAGTAGACAAATTTGCATATAATCGCTATACAAGTATATCAAGGAGGGCCAGTTATGCTTGCGATACGCATACCGAAAGAAATTGAGCAACGCCTTGAAAATTTGGCCCAAAAAACAGGTCGAACCAAAACATTTTACGCCCGTGAAGCAATCCTTGCACATCTCGAAGACCTCGAAGACTATTACTTAGCGGCTGAATCATATGCAGAGTTCAGAGCAAATAAAGAGGAAAGCATTCCTGCTGAAGACGTGGTGAATCGCCTTGGCCTGGGAGATTAAATTTACACCCAAAGCGGAAAAGGCGCTTTCAAAGATAGATAAGAAGACCGCTAACCGGATCATTAAATTCCTTCTTGAACGTACCACAACGGAACCGCGCAACCTTGGCAAATGCTTGTCCGGTCCTCTTGGGGACTTCTGGCGGTATCGTGTTGGTGATTATCGCATACTGGCAAAAATTGAAGACGATCAGCTTATTATCTTGGTCGTTGAGGTTGGACATCGCAGCGAAGTCTACAAAAGGCATTGATCATGAACACATCTCAGACGTTGTATACCACGTAGATGAAGAACCCAATTTTTCCTTTTTGAAATGCATCAACATCGTCGTTTCCAATGCAAAAGCGTGTATTCTCAGGACGTATCACGGCGTTAAAAAGAAGAACTTGCAAAAATATCGGAATGAATACTACTACCACCTCAATTGACGCTGGTGGCGCGACCAAGGTTTTGATCGTTTGCTTATAGCCTGCTCCAAAGTAAATTCGGAGCGAATGGCATAGCCATATTTTTATACAAGCGGGTTGATAATGCATAAAACTCCTTCTGAAGAGATTACAAAGTTACTCAACGATGGATTACACCGAAACGAAGCCTACGACTTGATTCCAGAGAACTCTTCAAAAATTCTTGATATCGGCTATGGAGATGGCTGGTTGTTGATGAATCTCATTTACAACAAGGGCTGTACTGAGTGTTATGGCCTTGAGTTGAGACCACGGCCTGACGTTGAAAAGGAACTTGATGGCGCATGGAATATTGATCTTGTCAATGAAGACTTGCCAGAAAAATACTTCAACTATTTCAATTGGATTATACTGCATGACGTTTTAGAACACATCTATAACCCTTGGAAGTTTCTTGGCATTATCAATAAATATCTCTCTGATGATGGAAAAATCATCCTCGTCTCTCCAAATGCCCAATATTGGGAAGTGCCTTTTGCGCTGATGCATGGAAACTGGCCTCTTGGAACTCATGGCTACTGGAATGAAGATCACGTGCGCTGGTTTACATTCAAAACATTCTCTGAACTCGCAATGATGGCTGGTTTTTCTGTAGACAACGCGTATCTTCAATACCCTGAACGCTTTTGGGAACATGCTCAAGACTATGAGGCTTTTGTAAAAGTTCAAGATAAGAACATTTCTATGTTTCCTCCTCTCAATTTTCCGCAACATCATATGGAGGATGGGTTTCCTTTTGTATCTCCAACGTGGGACGGAGCTGACCAGACAAAAGTTATTTTCAATAAGCCCGCAAAAGACTACTTCCCTTTTTTTATGGCAATAAAAATTATGCTGCTCTGCAGCAAAAGAGGCGATCCCGTGATGTTTGATATTGTACCAGGCAAACTGAAGACTATTCGAAAAAATTTTTATGAAACTCTTGGAACACAGGAACTTGAAAAAAGAAGACCAAAGGACATCCAAATTCAGGTAATAAGAAAATAGCATTTAACTTGAACATGACACAAGAATGCTTATTCGTGTCAAAAACATCCCCCTCCCCTATCAAAAACAACCATATCGCTTTCGTCGCTGCATTCCATTCGGCGGATCGGCCCAGCGAGTTGTATCAAGCGGCATGGCGTGTGACGCCACGAGGCTGGAATCTGGGAGTAAATGGCGTCCCGAACGGGCATACAGCACATTGCCGGCAACGTTGTCGTCTGCTGGCGTCATAAATTTTCCTTCGATTTCAAGCTGTTCGGTATCTATGCCCAGCGCCTGGCAAACATCCATGAAGGCTTCGATATAGCCCACGGCGTTGTTCCAATACGTTGAGCCCTTCAAGCGCCAGCGCAATTCCGGATGACCGTCTTGTTTCATGGCTTCCAGGATACTCGATGCGGCATGAGTGTCTGAAAGAATAACCCGAGAAAGTCCGTTTTCAGTCGTGTGGATTCTAAGAAAACGCTGTATAAGAATGCACACGGTTGTTTTGGCACTTTCGTTGAGTTCCGCCAATGCGGCCTCTACCTCCTTGTGACGTCCGCGAAATCCTACCCCAAAATATGGCATGAGGTCGGGCAGATAGACCCCGAGCCCGTCCATCATGGTTCGCGCGCGCGTAATGGCTTCGCTCATGGCTTCGCTCTTGCCCTGGCGCTGGTCGTAAATGACGGGCGCTCCCATGACCGTGGGCCAGGACGAGCCCATGACAATGACGGTTTTTTCTCCGTGAATGGGCCGAATACGATGGAGAGCTTGCACAAGATCGCGTTGCCCAAGACGCTCCATCCAGGCGCCTTGCTGGTCTTTGTCGTCAAACAAGGTGGCGGCATGATCATACACCGCGCTTTTATTCGGAGTGGGCGTTCCAAAGGCGATGACCGCATCAAACTGGGCGTACTGGTTCGTTCCCTGACTGTTCCAGTAATGAATGGTTGCAAATTCCCGGTCCGGGTCGATGGACCGCGCCATGTCGAGCACGGTGTCTTCAATGGCCAGGTGTGTGGCAATGAGGACGCGTTGATCGGTGGGTTTGAGATGGTGCAGGCATTTTTCCAGTTTGCGCCGCAATGCCGCTGGATTCATTTTGCGTGCTTTGAGTTTGCCGAGTCCCACACGCAACCAGACGCGCCGGCCGCTCATATCGACGCTGCCGTCAACTTCGTGAAAGGTTCTCCCGAACAACATATCCAGCTCGGTCTTGTCGCCGGTTCCATCCAGAACGACCAGACGCGCTTGCGCCATGTCCGGAGCAATATTGCGCACGGTGCGGTATTCTATGGGCTGGGTGTGATGTCGCCGAACGTGGACATAGGCAATCGGCGCCGCCTTTTCTTCATGTTGATCCCCCAACGCGGTCCAGAGCCAGCGTAACGCGGCAAGCGAGACATCTTCAGACATAATACGCTGTTGCCAGGCACCCGGCTTTTCATTGTCGCGAATGCCGTAGAGCGCATCGAGATCGTCGGCCAAACGCTGCCGCTCTTCTTCCGACACAGCGCATAAGCTCCATAACGAGGGGGCATCGCCCCATTGCGCTGGTGGTGTCGTGGCATAGAGACGTCCGGACGTGAATGTCCCGTCCATGGTGCGTAATAACTCGTTCGCGCATTGGGCAATTTGCTCGATGACGCGAGCACTTTTTCCCGGCAATCGAGCGGCGATGTTGTCCAATGCTCCCGGCAGCACCATGCGGTTTTCAATCATATCGCGCACCGGGTTTTCATCGACCAACCAGACATCGACCCGCGAACGTACGTCATCCGGCAACGCGGCCGCTTTTTGATGCGACGTGAAAATGAGTCCGTACGGGGGAATCTTGGCGCTGTCGTAATACGGGCAGACATCGAGACATCCCTTGCGTTTGGGATTGTGGGGGCATGTCGCGCACACCGTCAGGGCTGGGGAAAATCCGCGGTCCGCCGCTTGTTTGACGGCGCCATATCGGTAGCATGTCGCGTCGATGCACTGCCCTTTCTCGTCTCGTCGATCACTGGAGCCGGGCGTTCGTCCTCGAAGTGCCAGAATATTCACGAGACCGCCAAGCTCCATCTCTTGAGCGGCGTCCAGAGCGGCTTGTTCCATTTCTTCGGCTAATCCATTGGTGGGGAGCGTGAACAGAACGAGCTTGTGTTGCGCCTCGTGCAGTGCATAGCGAATGGCGGCAAATGTCTTGCCAACACCGGGATCAACACGCAACACGATGTCCTCATGACTATGGAGCGCGCTGTGGATATCGCTTCGCGCATCATCGAGAGTACGATGTTGCCGTACGTCGTGAAACGATTCCATCTCCTGTGTGGTGCCTTCGTAGCCTTCTACCCATTGGGCTGGGTGCAAGCCTCCGTCATACACTGCGGCTTCACACGAGGAACGCCAGCATTTGAGACGGCCATTGGAAGATATCCAGGCCTTGTCTTTGCGTCCGCAGACCGGGCAGGCGTTGAGCGTGTACATTTCGCCGTATGGCGTGTGTCGTGGTCTGGGCTGATAGGGAGCGGCCGCGGCAAGAATCTGCTCCCAGTTGATGCCGACTTTGCGCGGGCGACGAAACGACACCACATTGCGTTTCATGGTGACACGGCGTTGATAACTCTGAAGCAGCCGTGTCCATGGTTCCGATAAGGGATTCACCGGCGCGATGCGTGTTGCCCATTGCGCGATGCGATGCGGATCGGGTTTGCCGGCAACCAGACGACAATACGCCGCGGCATCGAAATAGGCGTCTGTCAGGTCCACCCACGAAGACAGCATGTGATCGTGTCGATCAAGGTCACCGCCCTGCTTACGATGTCCACGATAGGCAAACAATCTGATGGGATTGCCGCTTTTTGTGGGCGCTGCGTCGACTCCCGGGAGATCCTTCAGGAGTTCGAGGAAGGCGGAGCCGTACTCGTGCGGGATGAGCACCGGCCACACAAATCGAAAACCGCGACCGGTAGCAAGAATTTCCAGCCCGTCCAAGAGTTCCAAGTCAGAAAGATGACACAACAAGGTTTGTGCCGCTCGGATGTTTTCGGCCACATTCTCGTGGTCGTCACTTTCAACGTCGAGAATCGGCCAAAAACTTCCATTCTGTGTTTTGGCGCCAATCCAGATGCCTTCCTGGCCGCCGGCCAGGCGTGATGGATGTATTCCGGCAATATATGAAGAAATGTCGCCGGGGCGAATATTGCCCCAGGTGACTTTCTTGGAAAACTTTCCTGTTTTGATGGCAAACTGCGTCATGTTCGGTCCTTGCGAGACCGGAAACACGAGACCGCGTCATGCGATGAGCATCGCATGAAAAGAGCGTGAAAACGTGTAAGGCGTCTTCACCATACGCCGTCCGTCGATTCCGGGCGGCGTTTCTCATTGTTGGGGTCCATGGTTATCAATAACGATAACGCGCAGATCACATTCCACGAGGCGAGTCGTATGAACAGTACGTCTTTTATGTGCCGTGAACCATTCCGCGGTGCGAGATGGGATCAAACGAGGTGTCAAAACGTAACAAGACATTGTTTTTCCTTTCTGGCTCATCAAGAAAATGCAGAAGTCCTGTTGAAATACAGGATCAACCTTGACGAGCAGGGAATCAAATGCTTATTACAAGGAAGACGAACACGCTGAGGATATAGCAAGACGCCACATGCTCACATGATCGGTTTCCTTGTCATGTAAGCATTTGAGGTTTTTGGTTCTGGTTCGGACATTCGTTTTCGATGTTCGACATGATGACCTCCTCAGACGGTGGATCCCGCGACCGGATGCTGGGTAAGCTTTGAACCGGTTCGGGAAGTTACGTTGCCCTTTTTTGAAACCCTGGTGCGCCAACACCGGGGTTTCGCTTTTTTGAGCAACTATTTAATAAAATATCTTGTGACAGATATAGTTTCCTGCTAACTTATTGTTTTATAACATTATATTATTCATTTTTGAATGATTATTTTTATTAATCATTCCAGTGTATTGAATTAGGTTCATGGCTTGGTCTCCCCTCGTGAGTGTTCTTCATTGTATCCATTCTGCCTTTGCTTAATACCTCTCGTCTGACCGTTCTTTGCATTCCATTCCATTTGCGTTCTTTTTTCCCTATTTTTGACGTGTTTTTCGTCGGATAGAGAAAAAAGCAGACGAGATCCTCTCTGTGCTTGCTCTCCCGTTCGTCAAACATGACGTTCCCTGGAGGGATGGACAACGCGTATCTGTTTATCGCATTTTTAATATAAAAGACATTGGTACAATGTACCACCAAACGAATATTAATTATGCGTCATTCGTGCGGTGATCTCCTCTCCATTGCTGTTTGAGCCACTGTCGTTCCGTTCCCTGCTGCCCTTCCAGACGTATTGTGCGTTCGTTGGGGGGAAGCTGTGTCAGTCACAAATCAAACTCAGCGTCTTCACGCGCTTGGCGAGCGCGGGCAAGGCGCCGTGCTTCTTCTGCAGCGTCGAGTTCTGCGCGTTCTTCCGGTGAAATATAGCCATCCGGCCGTGTGTAATAGCCGTTTTTGGCAATGGTATGGATAATATCTGTCAATGTATTCGACGCATTGTCGTCTGTATCATCTGTGCTGTGCGTGGTGTTTGCTTGACTAAGAGCGAAATCTGCATGGTCCAATGCGAGAAAGACACGATAGCATGACTTTTCCACTTCGTTCAATCGTTCAACAATATGCTGTATATGCGTCTGTCGTAATCCGATACGATATATATTTGCCCAATGGAAATTGATGTCATCATCGTTGAGATGCAAAAGTTTGTGTTGTATCGCGTTACGATCGCTGTGTTTTGCAATATTTGGCGTTCTGACATTGTGGTTTCCAGTCGATGGAATTGGAGCATAGCGTGAATATGGTTGCTGCTGTGGGCGTGAAATCGCTTCATGCAAAGTGATTTCTATGCCTTGAATATTCCCATCACGTGCTTTGCGGAATGAAAGATAGTCGAGCGCCTGGAGTCGTCGTAAAATACTGCGTACAGCCGTCTCTGTGCTGCCAACGGCGTTGGCGATGTCGCGAAATTTGATGATGGGAGCGGAAGTACTCAAAATATATTCAAGCACGGCGTTCTGTCGGGCGGTTAAGCGAGACGCAATCTGACTTCTGGAAAATATTTTTTGTGAGTGGCCATCAGTCTGGCCAAGTGAGTGGCCATCAG
>NZ_KE386883.1:0-2899 GCF_000429305.1 Desulfovibrio inopinatus DSM 10711 | reverse complement strand
GATTTTTCCGAGTCTAATTTTTCTTCGGAAAGTTCAGCGATCTTTTGCGCCGTCTCGTTATTGAGACGCTCTTTGAGGTTTTCACCGAGCATTTCGGCGAGCCCTTTACGGCGCTTAGATCCTGTTTTCGACATACCACGAATCCTTATTCCAAAATGGTCTCAAGTTCCTTGGCAAGGTCACGAAAGCATTTTGCACCAAGACTGCGCGGGGAATATCGTATTACCGTGCGGCCCATGAGTTCAGCTTGCTGAATATCGGTGTTGACGGGAATGATGGTTTCAAAAAGTTTGTCTTTATATCGATTTTGAACTTGTTCGATGAGAATCTTGGAAATGGTTGTCCGCCGGTCGACTTTGGTAATGAGCAAGCGCAGAAAGCGTAAATCCGTGTTGTACCCCTGGCGAATCGTTTCAATAGCGGCAACGGTTTTATCGAGTCCGTCCAGTGCATAGCGGCTTCCGCCTTCCACAGGCACAATCACGAAATCGGCGGCAATCATGGCCATGACGCTGAAGGTTCCCAGGTTTGGGGGACAGTCGATAAAGGTGAAGTCAAAATTTTGGAGTGCATTGTCACGAAGCCGGTCGCGCAACAACGAAAATCGATTCCTTTTTTCCATCAACGAGGGTTCCAATGCGGCCGTTTCCGGCACATTGGGAATCATAAATAATCGTTCATAATATGTTGTATAAACAATATCATTGAATGGAGGGTTTTCTTCTTCGTCAATGAGTTCATAGAGCGTGACGGGAGTTTTCGCCATGTCCAGCAAGGTGCTGGTGAGATTGCATTGGGAATCAAGATCAACAACAAGACATTTCGATCCGCGATTGGCAAGCGCGTGGCTCACATTGGCGGCAAGGGTCGTTTTTCCCACGCCCCCTTTATTGTTCACAATCGCGATGATGTAGCTCATAGTTACCTCTCATCAGCTTTTGAGACGTGATTACACCGCAAAAGAAAATAAAATCAACATGTTTTTTGTTCATTTTGATTTCGGAAAAGGTATGAATAGAAGAGGGGAATGCCTATCGGCAAAGCAGATTGTACCGTTTTTTCAAACGGTAAGACCTCTTTAGAAGACGGTGCATACCGTGTGATTTTTCGTGAAAAAACGGGTGGCCGTCTCGCTGCGGTTCAACTCTCGGTGATTGAATCGGTTTTCAGACTGGACAATCCGATATGAGCATTTCATTTTTTTTTTGTGAAATATGGAAGACGGAACGTGTCGTGCATCGCGCCAAGTGCATGAACATGGATATGGCGGGAATTTGACAGGGTCAAAACAACGCAACCCGTGTTTATAAAAGTCCATAGGCGCGATCTATCGGAAAACCAGCGTCATAGCTTCTCTAATTTTTCTGTCGCATAATGCCCTTTATGGTAACTTTGGAGGTCGTTTCAAAATATTCCATTGAATTTGAGGGTGTTATTCACGAAACACACGTCGTTTAGACATCAAAATACGCTCTCGATACAGGCACGATATCAGCTTTTTCTATAGATCTATTGCAGAGGGCCGGAACGCACGCAGCGGACGTAGAATTCGCTGAATTTGTAGAAATACCAGATTTGCCCGCTCCCGAAAGAGAGATCGTATGCGTAGCCTTTATTGGGGTATAATGAAGATGTCGGATTGACAGGGGACGTGGTCGAGGACCAGTACTGACCAGTCGGAGTTTCAAAGGTGGGATCAATGCCCGTCTCACGGGTCAAATCAAGCAAGCTTTCGAGTTCATTGATATTGGGCAGACGCCAATCAGAATACCCGTCCAACGTCAAGTCTTCGCAATACGCCAAGGCGCCTTCCCAGTCTTTTCTGGAGGAAGTCGTCTCTTTCTGTGGCCACATGAGATTCGTGATGGTGTCCAATACAACCGATCCGTTAACTTCGTATTTTTTCTCTGGGTACGATTGTATTGAACGAACACATCGAACGCCGTTGTGGTATCGTTTGCTATTGTATAATGTCACTCCGTCGTAAAAACACATATACCAGGCATAGACTGACAGGGATGCGTACGTGTCGCTCGTCCAATACATCGAGAGATTTGTTGTGAAAACAGGATTAATCGCAGGATTAGACTTTCCTTTGTCAACAATTTGAAAAAGTTCATGTTGGCTTGGCAAACGCCAATCAGAATATCCAGCGAGGGCCAAGTCTTCGCAATACGTCACTGCATCATCCCAAATACGCTTCTCTCCGTCATCAGCCTGCATCCACATCAATCCAGTCAGATTGTCTGTAACCGTGCCGTCGCCGTTGTCGGTGTACGACATTTGCTGCGAGGTCGAATTGTATTGCGCGTCCTGGCCATAATACGGTTCCACATCATAGGGTTCGACGATTTCCCCTGTGTTGCTCCCGTAGAATTTGGTCACGCCTGTATCGGGAAGGATGTATTTTGTTGTGTCCGCCTGCATCAACGTCAGCAATGCGGGGAGGAGGCTTGTTGACAAGGTGTCGGTTTCATCCGCTTTCAGACTGGATGGGACGAGGAAGCAGACAAGCGCAGCAACAGCTGTCATCATGGCAACAGGTTTCATAGTGGGACGACCCTCGCTTGGTTAGTGTGCTCTGAAAATTCCTCCATGTATCAATTTAATACGGGTTGGCAATGATGGTTAATTTATTGACTTAGTGATACAGGCGAAGAGGCTGAGTTCGAAGTATGGGGTTCAGACTCAATTTGAGCGATTTTAAGAGGATAAGACCCCTTCTTTCAGGTAGGGGTAGGGGATGAAAGGCGCTCTTCCCGCCTTGAGGCGGGTGTGCGTTGCTGTTCTATGTACTGCCTCATTACGGAAAGAGGAGCGCCCCCACAAGAAGCGGCAAAATAACTTGGGCTCCAAAGCACCCCCTTCCAATACCTCTTTCTTAAGTCCTCAAATTTGT
>NZ_KE386882.1:161536-162195 GCF_000429305.1 Desulfovibrio inopinatus DSM 10711 | reverse complement strand
ATTCAAGTGAATATTGTCTTCGCTATGTGAAACTGAATACAGAATTACAGACATGGAAATCTGATGTTGAAACAGAATGGCTGAAAGAGTCGCCTTCACAGGCATTGCAACAAGTTCTAAAAGACTTGGACAGAGCGATTCAAAACGCTTTTGACAAGAAGTCCCCAAAGCGGTTCCCACGATTCAAGAAAAAAGGACAACATGATTCGTTTCGCTATCCACAAGGATTCAAGATAGATGGATCGCGTATTTTTCTCCCGAAAATTGGCTGGCTTCAATTCCACAAATCAAGGGAGATAGAAGGCACGCTAAAGAATGCAACGGTTTCAAAGCGTGGAAAACATTGGTTCGTATCTATCCAGTGTGAAATTGAAATGAAAGCCCCTGTCCATCTATCAACGTCTGTTGTTGGCGTAGATATGGGCATAAAACGTTTTGCGACGTTGTCCGATGGTTCGTACTTTGAACCGTTGAACAGTTTTAAAAAGCTGGAAAAGAAACTTGCTAAGGAGCAACGTAGACTTTCTCGCAAAGTAAAAGGTTCATCGAACTGGAAGAAATAGAAACTTCACGTGTCAAATCTCCATATTCGTATTGCTGACGCAAGGAATGACTACTTGCACAAAATCAGTACTGCAATAAGCAAAAATCACGCGGTT
>NZ_KE386882.1:0-161186 GCF_000429305.1 Desulfovibrio inopinatus DSM 10711 | reverse complement strand
CCCAAAATACGTCAAGAACGTGCCCGAAATGCGGACACACATCAAAAAACAACAGAAAGACTCAAGCGAACTTCGCTTGTGTTGAATGCGACTACACTGCGAATTCAGATTTTGTGGGCGCTTTGAATATTTTGACGGCTGGGCAAGCCGTGTCAGCCTGTGGAGTGGGAAAGGCTCAAGCGCCCACGTTGAAGCAGGAACCCGCCAAAAGAGCCGTTTAACGACTCTGTTTGGAATCCTCGGCCTTCAGGGCGGGGAGGATGTCAATCTAACAATATTTACTTCCTCGCCGTCCATTCTCCACCAGCTTGCTGAATTTCTTTGAGCGCAAAATCCATCATTGCGGGAAGACGGTCCTGGAGTTGTTCCGTGATCCCATGATGCATGGTCTGAAAGTCAACCGGTTCAATGCCGATAACGACACAATCTGGACGTTTTCCAATGAGTTCGCATGAGATGAGTGTATCGACGAGATCGCTTTGATGCATGGAATCTTTGAAGGCAAGGCTCTTGCGAAGGTCATCTCCGGTCAGTCTGTAAATTGTACCTGGTTCGTCATCGCACAATACCGCATCAAGAACGATGGCAACATCGCATTCAAGCAAATATTCCATCAGCCGCATGCCGAGCGTACCGCCATCAAGTAAGGTGATGTTGTCAGAAAATTCGTACGCTTCCTGTAAAGCATTGACGCAAGCGACACCGACGCCTTCGTCGGTATAAAGGATATTTCCGACACCCAGTACAAGAATTTTTTTTCCCATGATTTCTCTCTTTCGATATGGAGTGTTAACGCTTTATACGTTTATTCACGCAATTTAATAGTAAGAGTGGGACTTCTCAACTGAATTTCAATTGGAGACAAGACGCAAGAGAAGGAGCAACGAAGGTTTTGAGCTACTGTATAGCGTTTATCCTCTGACGATCTAGGGCATAGCTCTCAACCGTTGTCCTTAAGGCGTTCATGTGTTTTTTGATATGTGGTGTTCTGTGGAGCCAATTCAAGCGCTTTTTTTATGTGTATGATCGCTTTATCGAGCTGGTTGCATCGTTCATGGGCAAGTGCAAGCTGGGCATATGTTGTCGTTATGTTGGGATTGCGTTTTATTACTTGCCGATATGCTTCGATTGCTGCAGCCGGGTTGTCGGTATTGAGCAATGTATCACCAAGTTGTCCATAATAATATGGGTTGTCTTGTTTGAATTCGATTGCCTTTTTTATTGCCTTAAGAGCCTCGGCATAGCGTTTTTCGATCGTATGCAGTCTGCTGAGTTGATAGAGTGCGCCATGTGATTCCGGGTTCATCTCCACAGCACGCTCTTGATAAATGTAAGATTCTTTGTAACAACCCATCTTAAATAGTATATTCCCCAAGTGATGCAGGTATTCTGTTTTATTCTCTTGTAGAACAACAGATTTTTGTGCGTGAATTAATGATTCATAGAACATGCCTTGCCGGTCGTATTCGAGGCTCAATTGGTAAAAATAGTTATGGCCTTCCGGATAAAGTTCTGTCGCTTTTTTGAGAAAAAGTATTGCATCATTCGTGTCTTTCTTCTCTTTTAATTTCGTATATTTTTTGAAGCATTGAAACGACATCGTATATTTATCAATGCTGGAATCTGTGGGGATGTCTTCATGACTCATGTCCACAGAGTGTAGAGAAAAGAAGATCTTGGGGTTTTGATTTTTATCTTGGAGGCGTATGTGGTCAATGCAGAGCTCTTTCATTCTTGTGTAAATATAACGAGGGTATACACTGTTATATTTTGTATTTAGAAAGAAGCGAAAGGCATCTGAATCGTATTTTCCTGCTTCGACATAATCAAGAAACTCATAGAAAAAGACGCTCCTGCATGGTTGAGGAGGAGCCCAGAAAAAACGTTCGACATTGCAATTGATAACAACATCAGGTTGTAATTTTTGAATCTCTTCTTCAGAGAAAAGATTGGTATGGAAAAAATATAATTTTGAAAAGTATTCAGCAATTCTATGGAGATGCATGTTGGAGAAAGAATCACCAAAGAGGATGCATGTTTTAAGTTCTGTATTCGTATTGGTGAATATTCTGATGTTTCCTCGATTTTCAAATCCATTCTTCCACGTTTCCGTGACATGAGATGGGATGGCAAGACGTTCGGACGAGGAAATTCTGTGTGGAGAAAATTTATTTCCAAGGTCTCCGATAAATCCATTCTCTTTAATAATATTTGATGTGTCGAGTTGAAGATCGAGTTCTAGTAGAGATGAAAGGGCGTTCCAGCTGTGAGTAAGTCCAAGTTCTGTCCAATGGGAGTCGTTTTTATAGTATAAAAGATGGTTTTCTTTGAATCGAGAGATAATTTTATTAGGGTAGAATACGTGATTTGCTACATTCTGTATTCTCGTTGCAGTTCTGTCTTCTGAGAGAACAATGTTTTCAGGGAGGTACTCATTGTATACGCAATGTTTATTTGGTATTATAAACAGGATGTACTTGGCATTGTACTGTTTGCAATAATCAAATCTTCTGTCTTGTTCTCTTTTCCACTGTTCTTGAAGCGTCTGTGGAAGAGATGTTTTTCCTGTGATTTGTTCGATAACATTATTCGTGTCATTATATAAAAAAAGAAAATCGTCTTTTCCTTCAAGTACCTTTCTTGCTCCCGATGTCATAGCGGATATTTAACCTTAATTTATATGTTTAAATGTAAATTTTGATACGTAGAGCGACGTTGTGGCAAAGAAAAAAAAAATTATCAAGTCGATTCTTTTGGCGCTCGTATCCTAGGGGGGATTTCCCTCCTGTGTAGGAAATGTATATTGTTTATGTTATTGTTGAATTGTATGTTGTAATTTGAAAAAGAATAATTGTATGAATTTGTTGAGCTGTTTTATTCTCTTGATGCAGACTAAATGGTGTTCTAACGGTGTATTATACATATGCTTTGCATAAAATAATTTGGCTATCTATATTGGGGGTATTGATGGTTTTGGAGCGAATTGTTGAGAATTAAACCAGACTCGCCATATATGCGTGATCGATTGTAATCGACTTTATCGAATATTTTGTCAGTTGTAGAGATCTAGCGGACGAGGGCACTGGTGAAAAATCGAGGGTTCGGGAGTTTTGGGGGAAATATCTGAGAGCAAGGTAGGCAACATGGGAATGCCGGTGAAGGAGTTGGATTACTTTCCAGTTACTTTGATGTGATCAGACACGTTGTGATTTCAAATAGCGAGTTGAATGGTCTGGGTAAGATATGAGATGTGTCACATGAGCGGTTGGTCTTCGTAAAATAATGATTCAAAAATGAATATTGCCGGCATATAACGTTCAAGGATGTCGTCCCTGAGCTGCATGTTGAGCGTACCACCATCACCTTAAAGTGATTTTACCTGAACTTGCATATTCTTTCGTAATTTTTTGACGCAGGTGACGGCAGCATCGATAACGCAAATTGTGTTTGTCATAATTTTTCTCGTGTTTTTTGGTAACGTGACGTCCTGAAATTCTCTTCGCAATTTTATACACATTTAACTACATATGCTGTTTGCTTTAACCAGGTTTACGGATGGTGTTTGTTGTTCTGGTAATGTGTTAAGCTATACGGTGTCGTCAACACCGTTGAGTTTATCCTCTTCTATCAAGGAGATTCCATGCGCACACGATTCATTCTTTGGAGCTGTAGCCTCTGGGTGCTCTTGGGATTTTGCGTCGTAGCACAAGCCGCTTCCAACATGGCTTCGGTCTGTTCCTGGGGATATCAGCTTCAAAACGCTGACCCTGCCACGCTGGCAGCATCACCCTATGATCTGATCGTTATGGATTATTCACGCGATGGTACGGATGGCAGCGCTTATACTCCGGCTGAGATTGCACTCATCAAATCCAGTGGAAAGAAAGTGTTGTGTTATTTCAGTATTGGTGAAGCAGAAGATTATCGATTTTATTGGCAATCCACATGGAAGACGAATCCTCCGACATGGCTTGGTCCGGAAAATCCCGACTGGGGCGGCAACTACAAGGTACGCTATTGGGAGGATGATTGGTTTAACACGGTATTGCTTCCATATGTGCAACGTATTGTCGCGGCAGGGTTTGATGGGGTCTATCTCGATATCATCGACGCATACTGGTATTGGTCCGACGACCCGGATGGTCCCGGTGAGCTTGATCTGACGACGGCGGCAAATCGTATGATTACTCTTGTTGGTCAAATATCCCAGACGCTGAAAGCGAGCATTCCGAGCGCATTGATTTTTCCTCAAAATGGAGAGGCTATTATTGATGACGCCGACGAGGCACAGACAGCAATATATTTGACGACTATTGACGGACTCGGGATGGAAGATCTGTTTTATCATTCAACACAGGAAGATCGGACATATCGATTGTCGCTTCTGCCCCAGTACACATCAGCCGGTGTCGGGATTTTCAATATCGAATATATCGATTCGACTGCGTACACCACCTATCGTCAAACCATAGAGGACCAAGCCGTTAAGATTATTCCGTATGCAAGTCATCCGGATCGGTCTCTTGATAGCCTGTCAGGTTTCGTGCCTGATGGATGTCAGGATACAGATGCGCTTTGGGTTATCGGAAATCAATTTTGCATATTGATACAATAGGCATGCCCTGGCTGACAGTGTATTGCGTTTTCGGTGCAAATGGATTGCATTTGCGTTCAAAGACCAAGACTGCCATGTGTTTGCTTTAACGGCCTCGAATATTTCACTTGCTCAACGTTGGAAGTGTGTCTTGTTCTTCTTCGAGCCGGAGGCATTCGTCCACCATTTCGCTCATGCAGGATTGCAGGGTATTTTGGGGCGTAAAGCCAAGCTCCTCGTGTATGCGTGTGCTATCGTAGTCAGCATAGCCAAAGATTTTATCGGTGACGGGAACGCATTGAGCCAGGATGTTGGTGAGGAAGCGAGGGAGCGGGAGTATCTTGGGGGACGTTCCGATGGCATGACAAGCAGCGTTGAGGATGTCGGTGGTGGAGTAGGTTTGTCCATCCGTCACATTGTAGACTCGGCCGGCTGCTCTGGGATTTCGAGCCGCGAGCAGAATGGCCTGGGTGAGATCTTCGACGTGTATAAGTGAGCGCTGGTTGGTAATTCCGGGGAGAATGGCAGGCCGAACCCGGGCTATCTTTGTGATAAGAGCTTTGAGATTTCCTTTGACTCCACAGCCGTAGACGAGGGCAGGGCGAAGTACGGTTGCATGGATACCGGCCTGTGTTGCTGCGGCAAGCAGGTACTCTTCTGCCTGTCGTTTGGCCCGTCCATATTCGGTATCGGGAAATACCGGCCAGTCTTCATTGACTCGAGAACGCCGTGGAGGGCCGACTGCTTTTACCGTACTGAGGAGAATGAAATGGGAAACGCCTGCAGACAACGCTTCGTCGACAAGCGCTTTTGTTCCTTCAAAATTAATCAGTTGATGCAGGCTGTCGGTGTCTTTGCCTCTATCCGTATGCGCGAATCCAGCTGAATGGACAACGGTTCCGACTCCCGTGCAGGCTTCGGCAAGAGAAGCCGGAAAAGTGACATCTCCCCGAATTACCTCGACGTCAGCAGGCCACGTTTCAGGAAGATTCCGTGATAAGCGAACCAACGCTCGAACAGGTATGCCTGCTTCGAGCAATGCCGTCATAATATGGTGCCCAATAAAGCCCGTGGCCCCGGTGACCAACCACGGTTCGGAGTGTGTTGGTGTATACATGGCCTTATTCCCGATGTCGCTCGTATTTAACGTTTCATATTTTCAATGAATCGACCTGATTCGGGAAATCAATAGGGTTTCCACAATGGTCAGGTCACAAGAGCTTGAATCCGTGTTTGACGTAGAAACGGAATGCCGAGGCCGCAAAGTAGCGAATATGTCGCCATCCTTTGCGAGCGGCATAGCCGCCGTGGTGAATGATGCGCATGCTCGGTACATACGCAAGTCGACCACATTCTGTAAAACGAAGGCTTAAATCAAAGTCTTCGAAATAGAGAAAAAAACGTTCGTCAAAACCGTGACAATGCAACAGGTGGACGGTGCGGCAAAACATGCAACATCCACTGACGATGGGCGGATCGAACACAATATCACGCGGATTGATACAGTCGTGCATTTCATACCGGTCTAAACGGGCACGAAAAAACTGTTTGAGCCTGGTCGGGAAGAAACCTCGTGCAATAAGATCAAACACTGTGGGGTAGCGTTTGCAGAGATATTGCTGTTTCCCATCCGGTGCAAAAACAGCCGGTGATATCATACCGACATCAGGGTGGGCGGCCATGAAGTTGAGTGCCTGAACAAGTGCATCAGCTTCAAGCAAGGCATCGGGGTTGAGAATGAGATGAAAGTCGGTCGATGTTTGACCGATAGCCAAATTGTGTCCGGCTCCATAACCGGGGTTATCGGGCCGATGGATGAGCCTCATAGATAAAGGCCGATCAACGTGTGGGGCGGTGGTTATCACCGGGATCGGGCTGTTATCAATGAGGGTCACGTCAAGTCGGGCGCATCCAGCGCGAAGTGCGGCCGTGTGTAACCGGTTGAGCACATTACCGAGAAGACCTACATCGGGTTTGAACACAACAATGGAAGCGCTTATAGTTGGCATAATTCAGACTCGCAACATCAAAAAAACTTGAGAGAACAAGAGCTAGCTATTTTCACAAGACATCTTGGCCTGAAACGCTTCGACTTTCGCTCGCAATGTGTGTTCGCTTTTCGCAATAAGATCCAGATATTGGGTATTTTGAAATCCCCATAACGTCGACTGGACTTCTTCTCGGTGTCCGACGATAAATGGCAATGTCGTGACGACGCGCAAATCCTCCTGTCGTTCAAGATATTTATCTATTGTGTTGTTTTGAGCATCCCGATTGTTGGAGTCCCAATGTGACAACAAGGTCAAAATTTTCTCACTGTAGATATTACACACCATACTTGTCATTTTGTCTATGGTGACAAAAGTCATGCCTTGAAATGTTTCTACCTTGAGAACGCGGGTGTCTTCATGCAGCAGGGCTATGACTCCGGCAAAGACGTCCCATTGTCCTTCTCGTTCACGGAGATAGGTTTCGATGATGTGCATTTTTTCTTCGAAATCACTCGGCAAAAGCACATCATCCTCAATGATCGTGAGTTGTTTGACTCCCTGGTTGAGCGCATAGCGAGAGAGAGTCGAATACGACATTGCACAGCCAATCCATCCAGGACTTAAGCGAACACCATCGAAAATACGACAATTTTGAGGCTGGTTTTCAAGGTAAATCCGGCGACGGGAAATCGTTTCGGGCAAGGAAAGCGCAATTCGAGATCCTGTGCAAGGAAATTCCAATTCATCGTTAGCGAGTTTTTCGACTGGAACGAAATTCATAGCTGCCAGAAAACGGTCAAACATAAAGGCGAAACGTTTCGATCCACACTCTACGGACTTGCGTAATTCAGCGTGCCTTTCGGGGGTGTTTAAAACTGTACGTACGGCTTCGACCATGGCCTGCTCATCCCCTTCAGGGAAGAACGTCACGCCATGAGCCAGTTCTGGATAATCGGATTGGTCTTGCGCAGATTCGGAGACGACCGGTGTGCCCAACGACAAACACTCATGGAGGCGTGGTGTTTCCAGCAGGGCATGTTCATAATAATGAAGATTTACGACAACTTTGGCACGACGAATTTCGTCGATCATTTCTTGCCCAAAGGTATCGTTGCAGAACTTCACCTGAAAATGCTTCTGCAGAATTTGCAGGAGCTTTTGTCTCCGCGGAGAACTCAAGGAGTCTCCATAAAACAAGACGTCGTAACATTTTTCCGGTGTCGGTGCGTCAGATTGAATATAATCTGCGTTGCTTCCAATCGGAAGATAGAAAATATGTGGGTAGGTAATGCCCTTTTGCGCAAGGAATTCAATGTTGATGAGTGCGTAGTCCAGTACGCACAGCGAGTTCTCCAAACTTTTCAGATAGTCCTGGGTAAACCATCGAGAACTGACGGACTGTTCCAATTGAAAGGCGATACGGCGTTCACCCGGCGGAAGTGACTGAAACATCTGTGGACAAATGACAAAATAATAATCGAGATCAAACTGGTCCGGCTCATCAGTAAAGATTTCTGTGGACCATCCGTGCTTTTGCAATCGAGACGCAATGAGATGTGCGATAAACATTGTGTGCGGGGTCGCCATAATGCCCCAACACAATGCTTCTGGTGACGCACAATGTCGGATACTATATCGGGCTCGCTCTGCTTGTATCGTCTTGAGGCGCCGCCAAAATCCCTTGAAATCACCACGAAGAAGATAACGGAACCCGTTCCATACGCGAGGAATCAGGCGGCGTACTTTTCCCCATTGCGTCATCACAACGCGCAGAGGGTGCGTGATACGCCAGGATTTTGAACCTAATAGAGCGGCAATTTGACGATCTCGGGCGTTCAGCTCCCGGCTGAGTTCCCGAATGTGTCTGTCTCTGCTTGCGACGGTTTGCGCCAAGTCGTGTCCGGCTTGTTGCATCGCGCGTTGCATCTCTTCTTCGTGTTCTGCGATGACGCGTTCAAGCTCGGCTATTTGCTGTTCCTGTTTTTCGACAGTACGCGTAAAATGGTTCACGACCTCGTCGCGTTCGCTGATAGTCTGATGTAACCGGGTAAATTCTTCAGATAAAGTGGCACGAAGATCAGTTTCTTCTTGTTGCTGAGCATAATCGCCCCAATCAGCATCATCTACCTGTAATAGCGAGTCTTCTTCAGGTGTTGCCTGTTGGGTCTCATGCTCCAGGTGTTCAGTTGTGGCGCACGTCATGGCTCGCTCTTGCATTAATAGAGATTTGGTTCGTTCTTCTTCGGTCAGAAGACGTTTCGTAAGAACCACATGCATTGCATCCACTGCGCGGGGAGAATTCAGTATTTCGTCTTGGCTTTTCCCTGCTTTTTGAAGTTTGATACCGTATGGACTCAGCTTCATATTTAAGCTTGTCCTTTCAAAACGCGCTTGGGACCACCCTAAATACCAATACCAATCTGTATAGTAAAGCCAACTTCGCTCATTGAACGCATGGATATGCGTAGGGTCTTGCCACGATCCGTACGAGAGGTCATACGGAACCGTTATATGCATTACGCCATCAACATCCAATAAATTGAGGCAATTGTGCATAGCTGTCGTCAAGTCAGGAATATGTTCCAACACGTCATGCGCGATGATTTCTTTAAACGAACTGTGTTGCAGGATGACTTTACCGAATCGTTTTGTATGAAAAATAGAGTTATCCGGAATAGTGACTCCAAAATTCAAGACAATATCTGGTTGCCATCGCTCCTCAATGTCAACATTGAGGTAGTTCTCGAGAAATGTTTTACCGCTTCCAAGGTTTAAAGCGTCTGGACAAATTCCTATCATGCTACTTCTCTCATCCTGTAATTGCACGCGCAATATATGGTTTCATTGGATACTACTCAGCAAAAGCGACGGTACGAGCGACATAAATGCATTGTGATTATTATACTTATGCAACGTTGTGTGGCTTCGAGAAGGGTGTTGCTTCTCTGTCGCGTTGTCGTCAAAAGTCTTGTGATAAGCTCCTGCACGCGTCAGGGGCATCAGGCGTTTTGGAGAGGAAATCAATATTTGGGTAAGGACCAATCCGTATAGATGGACAAGGCAAATCGCAATACGTCCGCAGAGAATAATACGTGCGATATATATTGACGAAAAATTAAAAAAATACAGATTGTTTCTGTTTGTATTCAAGTATCCGATATTGAATGGGATGGCTTGAGTGACGAATAGTGACAAGCGGGCTTTTATCGATTCACGAAAAGTGCGTTGTCGAAGATGTATCACGAGTCCGTACCCGAAGGCGCTGAGGGAGATACGGAGGATTCCGTCTGCATATCAATATGCAACATCGGTATCCCCACCAGTCCTGCCGACGCGCTGGTCGCTTCTGATTTAAAGGCGACGGCATCATGTATCCAGTGGTGTTGAACGTGGTGCTCTTGTGTCCCATTCGCAAGGGCAACATTGATTGCATAGTCGCCAACCGGCAATATGGGCATAGTAAAGGTGAAGTCCGCCTGGAGTGTTTTACCCGCCTGTGTGGATACCGGCGCATCAATAAAACTCAGATAGGTATTTTCGCCAAACAAGGTTTGTCCCAAGCGATCTTTGACGACAAAACCGATAATGGGCGAGTCAAGTTCTTCATAAGCATGCGCTTTAATGCTGATCGTCACGACTTCGCCACCGATTGCCCAGGCAAGGGGATCCCCCTTGTCATTCAATATCTCAACGGAGATAATTTTTGCTCCATTGAGACCAAAAGACGTTGCTTCCGGATCAAATTCAAAAATTTGGAGATCGTTACGGAGATTGCTGCAATTGAGAAATTGTTGGCGTTGATCATAGCGCTTGGTCTGTGCCGGCTGTGAACGAGGAACCGGCGTGGCGTGTTGGGCAGAGCGTGACGTTCCCTGTTGCTCTTCATACATGACCTGAAGGTATGATTCGCATATATCTTTGGGGGCCCCGTACTGGATGGCGTTCCCCTTGTCTAACCAAAGCGCTGAATTACAAAGATTTTTAACGCTAGCGGTGTCGTGACTGACAAAGAGGACCGTCCCAGTCTCCATGAAGTCGCGAAGAAATCGCATACATTTTTGCGTGAAAAAGACATCGCCGACGGCCAATGCTTCGTCGATCACAAGAATATCGGCATCAACATGCGCAATGACGGCAAATGCCAAGCGGACAAACATGCCGCTGGAATATGTTTTTACAGGCTGATCGACGAAGTCGCCGATGTCGGCAAATGCAACGATGTCATCAAAGCGTTCATCGACTTCGTGTGTGTTCAGTCCCAGGAGGGTGGCGTTCATGTAAACATTTTCCCGGCCGGTGAATTCAAGATTGAATCCGGAACCGAGTTCCAACAGCGCGGCGATACGTCCTTGCGTATGCACCTGGCCGTGGGTTGGATTGAGCGTCCCGCAAATCATTTGCAGCAGAGTTGACTTTCCGCTTCCATTGCGGCCGACAACGCCAAGCGTCTCTCCCTTTTTGATCGTAAACGAAACATCGTGCAGTGCCCAAAATTCGCGGTAGTACTGTTTGACCGGCAACCGTAAGGCGTGCTGGATTCGCGGATAGATAAATTGCTTCAGGCGATCACGAGGTTGATCGTATATTTGGTAGCACTTGCTGAGATTTTCAACTGCAATAACGACATCAGAGGACATCGGGAAATCCTTTTCTTGTCTTCTGGAACCAGGCAAAGCCAATGATCGCGACCACGATAGTGCTGAGTGCATAGATCGAGAAGATTTGTAAATCGGGAATTTTCCCCCAATACAAGACATCTCGGACGTGTTGAATAACCGGCGTCAATGGGTTGAGATAAAGAAACTGACGATAATTCTCAGGTAATGCACTGGTTGGGTAGAATATTGGAGAGAGGAACATGAGGACTGTCGTCAATATGCCGACAAATTGCGATACGTCACGTAAATAGACGCCTAAAGAAGCCAGTAACCAACTTGATCCCAGGATGAGCAGGAGGAGTGGAACGAAAACGACTGGGAGCAGAAGGGCGGTCACAGGAGGGAGACCGTAAAACGCTATGTAAGCGGCCATCCATACAAGTAAGCTTACGAACGCATGAAATAAGGCAGAGCCTAGCGCGGCAATGGCCAACACTTCCAACGGAAAAACCACTTTTTTGACATAGTTCACATTTTCCAGAATGAGGCGTGGTGCCCGGTTGATACATTCGGCAAAGAGGTTGAAAACAATGAGAGCGGCAAACAGCACTAAGGCAAATTCCGTTTTTGAGTCACTTTCCGTATTCCAACGAGCCTTGAACACCACGCTGAACACAAACGTATAGACCAACAACATAAAAATAGGATTGAAAAACGACCACAAGATCCCCATGATAGAACCACGATATCGGCCGATAATATCACGTTTAATCAAATTATAAATCAAAGCGCGATGCACCTTCAGAGAACGAAAAAATGCAAGAGGGGAAGCGGAGCATGAATCATGAGGGGGCATGCAGAACTCTCAAGTTTGTACGTTGCCAAAGTCACAGGATTGCATTCATCAATCCAAGCCTGAGGACGGCATGTGTATTGAATTGTTTGCGTATTAGCAATGGGGAGTTTTGAAATGCACAGCCGTACGATGCTGTCTGCCTCAATATTTTAATGTACGGGTCCTGTTCATCTGTGCGTGCGATACAACCAGCGGTACTCAAAGGTGGTTTATTTAAATCTCATACGCCCATAAGGCCTGAGGCCGAAGATTCGCGGGAGAAAATGGAGGCACCCCAATTTCCCCGGATGATCGGAACGATAACTCCGTTGATGAGAGTGGCCTCTTTCCATTGCGGATTTGAGTCGAGATCTCATGTCAGGGGGGATGGCCCTCGGGTTATGCTTGTACTTCCGTTGCCCATTGTCGGCGCAAGGTCCTTCATTGTTTCATTCGCGTGGAGCGAAATTGATGCGAACCTTCTGTACTCCCTTGGTCTCAGAACGTCCAGCGCCTAATTTTCGGTGCTTTTTATGGGATTCCCATCGTGAGGATATATCGCATTTTTTAGGAGCATGATGGTACCACTGATGTGACATCACAATATTTACTTACGCCTGATCGCATGAATGAGAGGAGCATTGTTGTTCTCTCTTGTGGTAGAAACCAATCTTGTTCGCTATATATCTTTGAAGTACTTGTACTTCACCGATGAATGGGAGAGGCGACGAAGCCTCTGAAAGTCAAGGAAAGGGTTGAGAAGGCATCTTGTACAAGGTATAGTTCCGTCTGCTCTTGCTCTCGCGAATAAAGTCTCTTAGGGATGGGGTTGTGGAGAGTCACAGGAAAGCCGGTGCTCATGCAGCCTACATTTTTTCTGATGCCTGCTTGCTTAATCCCCCAACGAGGTTAGTTCGACATCCGGTCAAATTGGCACGTAATTGATGTCAGGGGATAGTTTTTACATCGTAAATATCTCCTCTTGGTAAAGAGTATCAAATATGACCTTTCGTTAGGGTTTCAAGGCTTAGTCACTATGGTCATGTCCTTCTAAAGCAAGGGCTGATGGATCATTAGGAAAAGACTTCGTAACCGTTTTGTCTGATTGCATGGTATCAATGACTTCTTTTAAGGTTTGCGCCTGAATAACAAGTTCATTGATGGCATGTGTAGATTGATTCATTGCATCACTTGTTGTTGACGCAATTTGGTGAACAGTTTCGATACTTCTGTTTATCTCTTCGCTCGTTGCAGATTGTTGTTCTGATGCTGTGGCGATAACGGTTATTTTATCAGCTGTTTGTTCAACGAGAGAAACAATTTGAACTAAAGTTTCACTTGATTTGTTCGCAAGTTGAGTGACCTCTCCTATTGCGACGACAGACTGCTCAACATTGTTGTAGTTGTTTTTGGCTGCAGACTGAATGCCTTGAATTGCTTCTCCTACTTCTTTTGTTGTGGCCATTGTTTTTTCGGCAAGTTTACGCACTTCATCTGCTACAACAGCAAACCCTCTTCCTGCCTCACCAGCTCTGGCAGCTTCGATGGCAGCATTGAGGGCGAGTAGGTTCGTTTGGTCGGCAATGTCGGAAATAACATTTAAAATATTTTCAGTTGCAGATGCTTTCTTGTCAAGACTTCCCATATCTTCAACAGATTGCTGGGCTGATTCGTGTATTTGTCTGATAAAACCTTCTACATTTTCAACAATCTTTGCACCTTCTTCCGCTTTGGTTCTAGCTTGATTTGCTGTTGAAGATGCATCGGAAGCATTTTTAGCTACTTCAATAACAGTCACAGTCATTTCTTCCATGGCTGTAGCTGTTTCATTGGCGCGATCACGTTGTTTTTCTGCACCATCATTGGCATCGTCGACTTGATTGGACAATTCTTCAGCTGCAGAAGAAACCGCATCTACAATAGAAGTGAGTTTATCTGCAGCAAGATGCATTCCATCTTTCAGTGCTTTCTCTGCTTCTCTTCTCATTCTGTTTTTTTCTGTAATGTCTTGGACAACTTCTATGTGGCCAATCTGCTTGCCATCCTTTGATGTGAGATACATAGCGTCGACCTGGAAATCCATATCAAGTCCAGGTTGTGAAAATATAGATGTTTTTTGTCCACGTCTTAAACAGGCAATTCCACACCGATCTGTTCCACAAATGTCGGCTCCCCAGTTACTACATTGCTTTCCAATGATATCTTCACGTTTTGCCCCTGTTACATCCATGGCGGCTTTGTTTATAAAAGTCCAATTCATGTCATTATCTGTTACGGATATTGGCCATGGGATAGAGTCCAGCATTCCCTGATACCAAAATATTGTGCTATCGGTTTTGTCGTAGGCTGTATTGATGTATCGCCCTAATGAGTCAAGGTGGTCTTGGTACTGTGAATTTACTCTGCTCTCGGTGTCTCCAGATGCTATTAATCTCATAATCTCAACAATATGTTCAAGAGGATGAAATATTGTTTTATTTAAGGTTATATAGAGCGCTATGATGAAAATCATGAAGGCTATTATGCATGTTGTTGCCTCAGTCGTAGTTTTAGGTGTTCCTAATTGCCAGAGCATAATAATTGAAAATGCTGTACAAAGACATACGGCTATAAATAGTACTTTTGATTTTACATTGATCTTCATCACTGATTTTCCCCTTTAGTGTTACAAGAAGGAGTCAGATCATTTAGAGGCACTAACAAGACCTCAAATTAATTACAGAACGAGCAGAGTCACAGAGCAAAAAACGAAGACGGATTAGGTTCTTTTAGTTGCTCTTAAACTACAATAAAGCATAAATAATAAATTGAGACAAGTTTTTTATATGTTGGAATGTGAAAAACATTTCATGTCGTTAAGTACAGTGGCATCCAATGTTATTGGATGCTGGTATAGAAAACAAATTGCCGGTGTAAAGTTGAATAAAAGTATGTACTTTGAAGGGATAAGGATGTTTTCTTATAGCAAGGAAAAGAAGACATAAACGTCAATCTCTCCTATCATGACAAGTCCATCGGACGGTTCTTGACCTTGATCGTTCGCCAGCTTAGAACGGCTCTCTTGCAATTCGGTGAAGTTGTATGGCGTTCGCATGGAAGACTTCCCATCCTCTACCAACTTGAGCACTCTGGTCGCGTATGTTTTTTCTTTCCGGGCCGTTCCGTATCGTATCGCGCATGGCTGTCGACGCAATTTTGTTCGTTGCGGCGTTGGGGTTAGCGCAGTCATTACGGTTTGATTTCAGACATTTTGTTTTTCATTTCGATGAAATTCTTCCTCTTGTGCCGATGTTCGTTACGGTGAAGCTCTGCTTATATTGGGCATTCAAGTCGTATCGAGGCATGTGGCGCTATACGGGGCTCCACGATATCTGGAACCTGCTGTGTGCCACGTGTATCGCTTCCATGATGCTCGTGGTGATGACTCTGTATTGGTGGGGATACGGGTATTCGCGAACCGTTTTTTTGCTCGATGCCCTTTTAGGTTTCTTGTTTACGGCAGGGTTGCGTGTGGGAGTGCGGACCTTTTTTGACTTGAAACGGCAATATCAGGAAGAAGGTCGATTGCAGCCGTTTTTCATTAAGCCGAAAAGGAACCGGAAAGAGGTCGTGATTCTCGGAACTGGAACGGCCGGAGAACATTTGGTGCGCGATATTCAGAAAAATCGCAAACACCGTATCCATATTGTTGGTATTCTCGATGATGACACTGTGAAGATGGGGCGGACCATCCACGGTGTTCCTGTTCTTGGTGGAATTGGGCTTTTATCACGCATTCATGAAAACTCACCGCTTGATGAAGTCTATGTTGCCATTCCGATGGCGTCCGGCACACAGATGCGTCGAATCGTCAATATTTGCGACGAAGCCGGTGTCACGCTGAAAACATTGCCAGGAGTGGCGGAGCACGTTGGGAATCGTGTGCACTTAGATAGTTTGCGCGATGTCAACTTTGAAGATTTGCTTGGACGTGAGCCCGTCAACCTGGAAGTGGAGCAGATTCGCGAATCTCTGGCAGGCAAGACTGTTCTTGTCACGGGATGCGGTGGGTCCATTGGTTCGGAGCTTGTACGAAAAGTCATTGCCTATCATCCGGCACGCGTCTTGTTGCTCGATATCAGTGAATTTAATCTCTATTCGATTCAAACCGAATTGCGCCTGACGCACAAGTTTAAAGCCTTTGTTCCTATTCTCGCCAATGTGCAGGATCGGGCGATATTAGATCGAGTCTTTTCGCGCCATCGTCCCGATATTGTTTTTCACGCAGCGGCATATAAGCATGTGCCTATGCTGGAGCAAAATCCGTGGGTGGCTGTCTCCAATAATATCATGGCAACAATGTCGCTGTTGCAAACCGCCACGACGTACGAAATAAAAACGTTTGTTCTTGTCTCCACGGATAAAGCCGTCAGGCCGTCCAGTGTCATGGGAGCCTCGAAGCGGATGACGGAGCTTCTGCTTCAGGCATGGAAACCTTCCGTTGGGTCCTATCTTGGCGTTCGCTTCGGCAATGTTCTTGGTTCAAGTGGTTCGGTGGTGCCGCTTTTTCTGGAGCAAATAGCTTCAGGTGGCCCCGTCACGGTGACGCATCCCGACGTCACACGGTACTTCATGAGCATTTCCGAAGCTGCACAGCTTATTCTTCAGGCCGGTTCCATGCAGGAAGAGGGGGATATTTTTGTGCTCAAAATGGGAAGTCCCGTCCGTATCGCCGACATGGCTGCAGACCTGATTCGTCTTGCAGGTAAAGAACCGGGAAGAGATATTGATATTACCTATGTGGGGCTCCGTGAAGGCGAGAAGCTTTACGAGGAGCTGATTACTCACGGGGAAGATGTGACAAGCACAACGCATGAAAAAATTATGAAGCTGAAAGTCGATAACGACTGGCTTGGTCATGGGAGTCAACAGGCAATGCGAGCCTGGCTTGAAGGGGAAGTTGCAGAACTCGAACGCTTGGCTGCGGCCTACGATGCTGACGGCATCCGCCGCAAGCTGATGTCTATGCTGCCGGGTGAGTATACTCCACTGAATACTCCGTCCTCATGCTCGTTGTAGAAGTGCTCGTGTGATCGGTCAGCGGCCCGTTACCTGTTTGGCAGGAGCCGAAATGGTCAGATCTCCGTCCATTCCTTCCGTCGAATTGGGCCGGAGGGTCATCGTTTTCACATAGACACCGTTGGAACTTTTTTCGACTCGGTACAGAAAGGTCACCAGTGTGTTAAGGGGGACTTTCGACAACCGTATATCCACACTTTCTTCATCAACGCCTTCGGATAAGGCTCCACGGCTTTGGCGCATAGACTCAATATGTTGACGTACTCCCGTTCGATCGGCGGCCTGTTCGAGAAAAGAGAACAAGGTGAAGTTTTCAGACGCGGCCTCGGTGGCTTCTTTTGAGAGAAGCCCTTTATTGTGGGTGTAGGTCTGTTCCAAACTCAGAATCTCTTTGAGCTGTTTTTCTGAGTGCGCAATACGTGAGACCAAGTCATCCTGGTAAGAGTGAATTGGCGCGACAACCCATTCAAAAAAGCCAAGAATAAGAACAACACCGGCGAGACCGTACAAAAGCGTTGTGCGATGGAGTTGCTTCACGGCGTATCTCCTCCCACACGCGCTGTCGGGGTTGATGGTACGAATGCATTGTCAGAGGGGCCCGACGGAGGAGGGAAATCATCCGGTGTATACGATCGCGTAGCCCCAGATGGTGACGATGTTTTTGGCTTCGTGGTACTGGGTGGGGGAAGGGTATCATCCAAAGGTGGAAAGGAAGCGCTTCCTTCAGTATCCAAATTTTGGGGAGACGCAGGAGCAGGTGAAGGCGGAGAGAGTGTGCGGAGTTTGGTCAGGTCCATCTCCATGACAAATTCAACCCCCTGACCACCGGCCCCGATTTTTGAATCCCGAATGTCGACGTCTTCAAAACCGCCACTGTCTATGAGATTTTTTTTGATCGCTTGCACGTCATTGAAGGTCGTTGTTAACGCGTTCAAACGTGCGGTTTGCTGTGAAATGTTGAGTGATTCGACGGTGACGTCCATGTTTTCGGGAAGGGCGCGACTGATGCGACCAAGCATATCTACAACCTTGATCGGACCGTCGGAATTGGATGCTCCTGAATTTTGTAATTCGGCAACATGATTTCGCAAAATACTCAACCGTTGTCTGTCGGTATAGCCAGTACCAAGGTCCGGCAATACCCGTTTGAACGACGCCGCAATTTCTGTGTTGTAGGTATTCAAACGCTGTCGTTTCAAGGAGATGTCTACGACAACCGAGGATATCCAGGCGAGGAGCACCACGACGAAGCAGGCTCCGATAATAATTGCTTCTTTTTCCCAGCTCAGAGATGTTCCTAAACGACCGAACTCAGCCACCCGAAAGTCAAATCCTTCTCCCTTGTGAGACCCTCGACACGCCAAGCCAAGCGCAAGTGCATTCTCTGCAACAGCAGGATCGATTCCGTCTATGCTGGCAGCAATGCCAGGAGGATACCCATCGACAACGACAATAGAATGTTCAATGAGGCTCGAGAGCGTCTGAAGGGCCGGTTTCGACAGGGCCGCACGGCCTGTCACGACAACCATATCCGGAGGAGGGGCGTCTTTCTCTTCGCGTGCGGAAAGCAATGATAATTGAATCCCCTGAGCAAGTGTCTCGCTTTCATGGAGTTGGCCTGCCTTGGAAATGTCAATCGCTGATGAACCGTCTTCCGAAATAAGACCGTCGATCCCTGCGGGGAGCGTCCGGAAAAGCACCGGAGTCATGTCTCGTTGAACATGGAGAAGAGTTTCTCCGTGTTGAATATGAAGAAAAAGCGGGGTGGGGGAAAGCACTCCGGTGAGCTGTTTGGCCAGTGCATTCAATCCCGAAGCGGAAATGTCAATAATGTCCGGATCGATTCCTTTGGCATTGAGCGCCCCAAGATAGGCAGCAAGAGTGGACTTGAGGACAATCGCACACAGGACGAGTTGTCCCTGTTCGGTGTGCGGACCTTTTTGAAAGGAATAGACGACATCTTCTAATGACCACGGCAACGTCGGTTCGAGCTCGAACGGAAGAACTTGGCGGATTTTGTTGGTTGAGGAGAATGGGAAGGTGAAGCGGCGCATAAAGACATCGCGGAGAGGCAAACCTGCCACGATGACATCGGGCGCGAAACCTGCGCTTTGAATGAGTGTTGCGGCCGTTTCTGCCAGAAACTCATGATCGTACTCCCTCGGGAGCGGGCGTGAATCGGCAAACGCAAGAGTTGTTTCGCGGAGCGTGCTTGACAGCGCCACGGCCCGGACATGCGTTGGTCCCAGTTCAAGACCGAGTGTAATGGTTGCCATGGATATCTCGTCGTAAAAAAAGTGTCTTCATGGGACAGCGCAGAGTTCATCCCCCGAAACATGCATCTTGTTTTCAAGATGTTTCGTCAGACGTTGCCGACGTCTGGAGCGATTTCGGAATAGGATCGACCCACCTCTCAAGAATGGTGAACACAACGTCTTTCTTGTCCTCGTCTGTAGAACTGGGTTTGGCCGTTCGTTGAACAACAACATTGATACCTGCTTTGGCTGTACCTGAGGTTCCGAAAACGCGTAGGCGGAATATGTCCGCCGTCGTGGTCAAAGACGCATCGGGAAGTTCCACATCGGCATAGCGTGTCAATTCCTCGCGAAACCAGCCGGTATCGTCAAGTTGATCTTTATTCAGCTTGCTGCGGCGAAACGCATCAATATCCTGTGCGAATTCTTCCGCCCTAAGCCCCTCCATATCCGAAGGAAGAGCGGCCAGGACCGGTAATGGAGCCGTATTGATATTGATCTTCCCTTTGGAATGAATGGTCAGGTATCGTTGTAAACCAGGGCGGCCGTTATGATCGAAATAGAGAGCGGCCGTCATTCCGCGAACAAGCAACAATTCGTCCAGCGCGTCGAATGTGCCGTTTTTGCAATGGTATGGCAATTCTCTGGATTGATAAAAATTATCTTCCGCCGGAGACGTTTCAGAACGAGGATCATCATTGCCGTCAACCCAATCACGAATGGCATCACAAAGGTTTTCAGCCTTCTCCTGTTGCAACGAGAAAGGCGTATTGGTCAAGAGACGAATAAAAACACCGGCTATCTCTTCACTTGTTGCGATGTCATTCAGAGGAATCAAGCCTCCTTCGTCGGTGATGGTTCCCCCAATATCTGCTGTATTGATATCAAATGATTGCAGCATGTCTGGATCGGGGAAGCTGTTCCAATCGTCACTTAAGGTGTCGTTTGCGGTCTCATATCGATCTTCGGCAAGCGTGCGGAGCGCGAGCACAAGGGCGGTTTCTGCATTCTCTCGTGCTTGTGCCCTGTTGACCCGGTTGGATGCAAGGACGCTATCTGCGGATAAACGATTCAATGTTTCCACCATTACGGCAGAGAGCATGGCGATAACCAGCAGAACAAAAACAAGAACGGCTCCCCTCGCCGTCTCAAACGATTTCAATTCCGCTCCCGAAATGTGTATTCGGATCGTGGAAATCCAATAACACGAGTCAATGTGTCCAACTGATTTTTTTCAACACGGTCGACCTCGATATGAAGTATCTGTGGCATGGCAGGCTTGTTTTTTTTCACTCGCTCCAGGCTGCTCCAGGTTGTTTCCTCAACTTCTTCACCTGATACAATTTCTTTGAATGACATACGTACATCACGGACCATGGGCAAAAGTTCCATTTCAATCCAAGGGCGTTTTTCTTTGGAGCGCCATTCGAGGTCGGCGTAAGGCGATTCGAGCCGAATGAGGCGATATGTTTTTTCAAAGTCAAATGTTGAGGTCTCGTCATCGCGTTCACGGAGAACATAGCGAACCCGGCTAATACGATGGCCCTCACGATGGAGACCAAGAGAAAATGAAGACAGACAGGCGAATTCGAGAATTGCCCGGTCTGTTGATTCTTCATCCTCACGGGCTTTCTCGATATTGGATTCCTCTTTCAGGTCATAGCCGAAAAAAGCAAAGACTTCGTTGGTGTTGGAAGAGGAAATATACAGGCTGTGAAGGTCGTTCTCCAAACGATCGAAAAAGGCTTGATCGATTTCCGTGGAAAGAGTTGTCAACTGAACGCGTTCGGCCATGTGGAGCACGGCCTGAACCATCGTGAAGATTCCGGTGACGGCAATGGCGCAAATGGCAACGGCCAGGAGTACTTCAATCAGGGTGAAGCCGGCATGCGCACAGGCCGTGTTCGATGGATTTTCGCGATTCATGCGGTCTCCTACCAAGCTTTTCTCTCGTTGAAAAATGCTCTTTTCCCAATAGGAGCAAAGAGAGGAGAATGACCACATGCTCAATGGAGCATCGTGAAGACGGATCTATAATGATGGTGTGGTGTTCAGCAACGTTTCAAGGAATGCTGAAGAGCGAACTTGATTTCGCGGAGCTGCTCAGCATCATGTATTTTTCGGCCTTCCATGTCGCGAACTGTAAAGACATCACGGACTCGGTCGCCATAGGTCGCGGCTTTGGCCGTATGAATATCCAGCCGGAGGCTGGTGAGCACTTGGGCGATATCGTAGAGCAGGCCAAGGCGGTCCGGTGCTTCAACTTCAATCAATGTGAAGAGTTCGGTTGCATCGTTGTCTACGCGGATCGTGATGGAATCATCGCCGAGGCGTGGAGGGGCGATACAAAGAGGAGAATTACGTTTTTGGGAAAGACGATAATCCAGCGACAGCTTTCCGGTGAGGGAATATTTTACGGATCGAGCAATATGCTCAGCGTCTTCTTCGACGGAGTGTGCATCAACAGGAGCAGAGGTGATGAAGCTGACAATGACGGTATCGTCGCGCCAGACATAGACATCGGCGGAACGGATATCGATATTGTGCAAAGCAAGGCAACCGCACAGTGCTGCAAACAAGCCGGGATCATTGCGTCCGGCAGCCTCCATTCTCCAGCCGCCATGGGCTTTGCGAAACGTCCAGACTGTGACACCAAGACCGCCCCGCCCCCCTGGAACCATACGCCGATCGTTTTCCACGGCTGAACGCAAACGGACGGCAAGAGCAATATGTTCGACCACACGTGAGGCTGGAACCTGCAGCAGATAGCGAGGGCCCATGACTTCTAGGAAGGGTTCGAGTGCTTTCCCTGTAGGCATGTTGTGATGGTTTTTCGCAAGTTGCCGGACTTTGTCGCGCGTTTCCAAAACTGTTCTGGCGGTGTCGTTGCCTGGAAAAATACCGAAACGCAGGCCATCAAGCACCTTGTTGAACAGTGTGGAAACCAGTGAAGATTTCCATTCTGTCCAAGCCATGGGCCCCGTTGCCTGGGCATCGGCAACCGTGAGGAGGTAAAGCATGGTCAATCGGTCTCGGAAGCCGATTTTGGTTGCTAACCGGGCAATGACGTCCGGGTCGGAGACATCGTGTTTTGCTGCCGTTTCCGATAAGAGAAGATGATTTTCCACTAAAAAGACAACGTCGGAAATGGTCGCATTGTCCAGGCCCAAAGCCGTCAGCATGTGATGTGTCAGGCCAGCCCCTTTGGTTTCATGGTCTCCACCAAGCCCTTTGCCTACATCATGAAGCAGGCCAGCCAAGAGAAGACGTAACGGATGACGCACCGATGCAAACAAGCGAGACAAAGCTGGGTCGGCTTTGGCGATATCATGGAGGTGACGTATGGTTTCGACGGTGTGACGTCCGACAGGGTGGACATGATACAAATCAAACTTTACGAGATCGCGTACCCGGTCAAGTTCGGGGAGAATAATACCGAGAACGCCTGTATCCCATAGAGCCGCAAGCACATCGGCGGAAGCGTCGTCGATGAGTGCTGCGCGTAAAGCGTTGAGTCCGTGGCCTGGATCGGGAGGGTCGCGCTTGAGCGTTTGGGCGGCATGCGTTGCACGAGCGCTGGCGTCAAAACTAGGGGCTCGTCCCCACCGGGCGCATTCTTCAAAAAAGTTAAAAACTTCTTGCGGGTGGTGTTCCACATCTATGCCGGGAGCGAAATCAGCTCCTTCGGCGGTCAAAGTGATGCGGTCCGAGGAAGGAATGGTTGCAGCATGCACCGCCCCATTTTCTGCAAGGAGTGCCATGCGGATGGATTCGCGAATAGCTTTGATGCGGGTCATGCGCCGTGTCAGATCGGAAAGAAAACGTTCCACGGCAAGAAGTCGTCCAGAGTCGGCATAACCCAGTGTTTCAGCCAGTTTTCGCTGGATTTCAAAAGGAAGTCGTGTCTTGGATCGAGGAAAACTGATTTCCAGAGCCTGACGCACACGAAAAAGAAATTCCGCATCAGCACGCATCCGTTCCAGCCGATCGGCAAAGGCATTGCCTGTGGCAAATAATGTAATCAGCCACAAACATTGATTGTAGTCGCGTAAACCTCCGAGACCTTCTTTGATGTCGGGTTCCAGCAACCCGGACGCATCACCATATTTTTGTTCTCGAATGGCGTTTCGTTCCCCAAGCCATGCAGCGAAGACCGTTTTTTCCGGAGTGAACACACGAGTTTGCATCGCCGTCACAAGCAAATCGAACACATTGCGTTGTCCACACAAGAAACGGGCATCAAGAAGTGAGGCAAAAACTTTGTGATCAGACAACGATAAAGAAACACAATCTTCCACGGAACGGACACCATGTCCTAACTCTCGACCAGCGTCCCAAAGCGGATAGAATAAGTCTTTGGCCAGTTTGTGTGCCATGTCTGGAACCGGCCCCGGAAAGACAAGGAGGACATCGATATCCGAGCGGGGGCAGAGTTCACACCGGCCATATCCACCGACGGCAACCACCGCAAACGCGGTGCGCTCTTCACCGTGTTCACAGCGCCGTTCTTCCAAACGTTCTTCAAAATATCGATCGAGGATGCGGGTATGGTCGCGACAGAAAGCCATCCCCCCCGGGTGGGGCCAAGCGGCAAACAGACCTTTGGTGTCGCGTTGGAGATGATCGAAAGCGGTATCGTGTGATGTTGCCATGGGTGTGGAGGAGCCTCCGACGGCTTAAAAAACTTCAAAAAAAGAGTTGTGTCGATTTCGTCGAGGTGTTGCGCTTGGGTACTCCTTTCACAAATAGATTTAACGGAAAGGAGTGATAAGGTGAGGAAGGAGGGCAAGGGAAGCGGAGGAAAAAATTCTGTTTTTTCCTCCGCTTCCCTTGCCACCAAGATGCTTACTTAAACAGCATCGTGCCCCGTCTCGCCGGTACGGATACGAACGACGTCTTCGATAGGCGAAATAAAAATTTTGCCATCGCCGACTTCACCGGTGCGCGCATTGTCCTGGATGGTCTTGACGACATGAGGGACCATGTCGCTGTCGACGACGAGTTCAATTTTGATTTTTGGCGTGAAATCAACTTGATATTCGGCACCACGGTAGACTTCCTTGTGACCGCGTTGCCGACCGAAGCCTTTGACTTCGACGACGGTCATGCCTTTGATGCCGAGTTCGGTGAGGGCTTCTTTGATTTCATCGAGCTTATAGGGTCGGGTAACAACCTCGATTTTTTTCATATCAAAACTCCTGTTCTTCGATGTGGACGCAACGCGGGAAGACGGAAACGTCTTCCCGCACGGTATCTCATGTCTGGAATTAGAACTGGTAGCCGGTTTCGCTGTGCTGGCTGACGTCCAAGCCCACAGATTCTTCTTCTGGGGTTACACGAATGCCGACGATGACGTCCACGATTTTCAGCAGGATCAAGGACATGACAAAGCAGAATGCCCAGGTGGCAATGACGGACACAAACTGAATCCAGAGCTGTCCGGGGTTTCCATAGAACAGGCCATCGGCACCGCCGACGTTGACTGCCGTCGTGGCGAACAGGCCGGTAGCCAGAGCGCCCCAGGTTCCACCCAGCCCATGAATGCCGACAACATCCAGTGAGTCATCGTAGCCAAGGATCGGTTTGAGGAGCACGCCGCCGTAGCAGATGAATCCGCCGAGCAGGCCGATGATGATGGAGCCCATGGGAGTCACAAAGCCGGCCGCAGGGGTAATGGCGACAAGTCCGGCAACTGCGCCCGAAGCCATACCCAGGGTGGTGGGTTTGCCGGCATGGAGCCATTCCGCGGCAAGCCATCCACAGGCGGCGGCAGCAGCGGCCATGTGGGTTGTGACAAACGCACTGGCAGCCAAGCCATTGGCGGCCAGCGCCGAACCGGCATTGAAGCCGAACCAACCGAACCAAAGAATGGCAGCGCCGAGAATGGTCAGTGGCAGGTTATGCGGAATGAAATGTTGTTTGCCGAACCCTTGGCGTTTGCCGATGTAAAGCGCAGCAGCCAGCGCCGATGCACCGGAAGACATGTGAACAACGGCACCACCAGCGAAGTCGAGTGCACCCATTTCGCCCATCCATCCGCCACCCCATACCCAGTGACACATGGGGGCGTAGACGACCACAACCCAAAGGATGCTGAACAGCAGGAAGCCGCTGAACTTGATACGTTCGGCAAATGCCCCGGTGATGAGTGCCGGGGTGATGACGGCGAACATGCACTGAAAGATCATAAATACGAGGTGTGGGAGATTGTCGGCCATAGGGGCGGCTTCCTGTCCGACTCCATTGAGCCAGAGGTAGTCAAGACCGCCGATGAATCCACCAATGTCGGAGCCAAAGGAAAGTGAGTATCCGATGATGGCCCAAACGATGGAAACGACGCCGAGCATGATCATGCTGTGCATAAGCGTGCCGAGGATGTTTTTTCCTCGAACCATGCCACCATAGAACAACGCGAGGCCGGGGGTCATGAACATGACCAGGGCCGCGCAAATAAGGATGAATGCCGTATCCGCCGAATTCATTCGCATGCCTCCATAAACGTCTTCCCCAGGGAATCTGAGGGCGGGATGATATCCCGGACAACAGGTTCTTGTCGTCGGCCCACCATAGGACGGTGGACCGGGCATCTCCAAAACGCAAAAAACGAGTTAATAACATTTCTGTAAATTGGCAAGCCAAATTGTCACATGAAAGAACGTTTTTTGGCCGTATTGTGTATCTGTTACATTATCGTGCACAATAATGGAGATATGTATGAAATGGATACAGAAGGTTAAAAAGATGACAAATTTGCGGGGAAAGCAGAGTCCCATGAAAACGGGTTCAGCATCTGATTGGACGTGATGCTCTTGGAGCGATCGAAGGTCTGTCGTGGTCGTGACCATATGAACGATGAGCTGCTGGAGAGCATAGTGACTGGTCCAATATCCACAATAAAAAACTTGTCATTTCATTGGTTCTTTGGTTTATGAATTGAGAATACCAATGCTATTGGAGCGTGTCTTTTTTGGATGCCCTTGGAAAAGGCACATACTGCAAGCAACGAGGAGGGTGAGATTGTGAGAAAATGGAACGTATCGGTCATACTGGCTGTATTATGCGTCTTGGGGCTCTTTGCGACTGTGGTGCCTGCCAATGCATCGCATGAAGTCCCTGAAGTGAATGGGAAAGTTTGGATGGACGCTAATCAACCGGAAAAACTCGGATATATTCTGGGTATTGCCACCATGGTTGAACTTGAGCAGGATGCCCAAGGCGAAAATCCGGCAACGAACAGTTTGATTAACGGCTGGGTGCGTCGTTTGAGCCCGTACACCATCAAAGAGATCGTCCAGAAATTAGACCAGTTTTATCAAACGAATCCCAATTTTATGGATCGCCAGGTGGTGGAAGTGCTGTGGTGTGACTTCAACCCCGATTACTTGAAGAAATAGGGTGGGCATTATGAAAAAACTTGCACATATAGGCATGGTTCTCGCATTGGTCGCAGCATTGTTCGGATGCACCAACATGAATAAAACCCAACAGGGCGCGCTTTCCGGTGGTGTCGTTGGCGCAGGTGCAGGCGCGGCCATTACGGCCATTGCCGGCGGAAATGCCGGTGTTGGTGCTGCCCTGGGCGGCGTCGTCGGCGGCTTGGCCGGTGGCCTCTACGGACACCAAGAAGATATGCGAAACCAAGGATACTAGTCCTTTCGTTTGGTCTGAAAGACCGAGAAGCGATACTTCAAGCCGGAAACGTGTTGAGCGTTTCCGGCTTTTTTCGTGAGGGCGGGGGGCATTGCTGAGAGAAGCTCTCTGTTTCGATCGTGGAATGGAACTCAAATGGTGCAGAATGTATCTGCAAAATTTTCTTTGTGCAAAATAATTTTTGTACTAAGAAAATTTTGCAGAGAGTGGCTGGGCCAAATGGGGCCAATTGGCGCTGTGCCGTAAGGCAAGGGAGAGGCGAATGAACAATGTTACTGGAACTCCAGTAGGCGGCTCCGACTTTTTTGGTCGTGACGCAGAGCTTTATAACTGCATGGAACTGATGAAGCACAATGACATCTTGCTTCTGGGCGCGCGTCGTATAGGCAAGACATCGTTTGCACGGGAAATCATGCGGCGTTTAAATGAAGAAGGATGGCGAGTAATCGAAATTAATGTGGCCTCGTGTGAAGACGAACAGCAATTTGCCAAACGAGTTCTTGAAGCCATTCGAGACTCTGCCCGGTCATGGCCTCAAAAAAAATGGGATAGCCTCTGTGAAAGCATCGGTGGAATTCTGCGTCGGATTGAGCACATCGAGGTGCCAATTCCGAACTACGGAAATGCAGGAGTCAAGCTGAACCACAGTAAGCCCGTGAAAGATTTGCTGGACAGCCTTACGGAAGCGTTGTGCGCGCTGAATACGACGGATGAGCCTTGCTTGCTCTATATCGATGAGCTTCCAATATTTCTGTATAATCTGATGCCATCCACAGACACAAAAGAAAAAGATTATGAAGACAAGAGAAAGCGAGTCGCCTTGTTTCTCAATTGGCTGCGCAACGATGTTCGAGGAGACGCACGTTGTACAGCGTTGCGTTGGCTTTTCACAGGTTCTGTCGGGCTGGACACGTTAGTTCACAATCATAAACTTGCAGATACGATTAATACGTTGACCCCCTTTAAACTTGATGCGTTCAGTTCTCGTGAAGCCGTCATTATGCTGCAAACCCTGGCAATTTCTTATGGTTGGTCTTTGGATGAAGGCGATGCCAACAAGGTTGTCGATGTCATTCAATGGCCACAGCCGTATTATCTGCAAATTGCGTTTCGATTTCTCCGGGAGTGGCACACGGAAGAGCGCTCTTTCGACCAATGTATCAAACACCTCATTGAAAAGATGACGGAACCCGGGGTGGATAACGATTATAATCATTGGTTTGATCGTCTCAAAACACAGCTCGGGAATGTTCAGGCCGGCCATGCGAAAGCCTTGTTAGGGATGGTATGCGCGACCCCTGAAGGGATGTCGAAACATGATGTCTTTATTGCACTCCAGGGCCGTATGCTGAATGCAACGGAAGATGAGCAACTGGAAATGTGGTCGGACCTTCGGGATATTTTAGAGCGTGACGCCTACTGGTGGAGCGTTGAGGTAGATGGCGTGAAATACTATCGGTTTTGCCTGGAGCCGTTACGCTGCTGGTGGAAAAGGAAATATGACGTATGATGAATACCCCTCCTTTTGCGAGCGCTCGGTTTTACAATCCGGATTGGTTGAGCGACGAGGACCTGAAAGCCGGCTTCGTGGCGAGAACGGGGCTGTTTCAGCTTCTGCTTGAAGACTTGAGACGGACGCCGGTTGTCGGCTCTGTGCAGCATCATGTTCTTGTGGGCGTGCGTGGTTCCGGGAAAACCACCATGCTGAAACGTTTGGCCGTGGCCATAGCTGAAGAAGAAGAGCTGAAGGAGCGACTCATTGCACTGTCGTATCCCGAAGAGTTGTACGATGTGAAGAGCGTGGGGGATTTCTGGTGGGCGTCATGTCGAGCGTTGGTCGATGCCCTGGACCACCTTGGCTTTCGTGATGCCGCCGACGACCTTGATGATCAGATAGAAGAACGGGATCGTCGTGATGTGAAGGACGATGCAACGGATGATGAAGGGTTTCGTCTACTGAAGAAGACCTGTGCAGCAATACAGCGGCGGCCGGTGTTGCTTGTTGATAATCTCGATATGATCTTTCAACGTATTGGAAAGAAAGGACGCAAAGCCGCTATCGATGCACCATCGTATTGGGAATTGCGCACAACGCTTTCAGAAACCGACGCGCCCATGGTGATTGGCGGTTCCTTGCGATTGAGCGGACCCTTCACGAGCCAGGATAATGCCTTTTACAGTTTTTTTCTTCCCCACCGCTTGGGCAAACTGTCTTTGGATGACGCCCACAATATCTTTGATCATTTGGCTCGGCAATGTGGCGATACAACCTTGCACGATCGTCTTCGCAAACAACCGGGACGCATCCGGGCGCTTTATGAACTTACCGGGGGCAACCCGCGGGCTATCCACCTTATTTTTGAACTTTTGCGCCAAGGACCGGGAAGCCAAGCGATTGATGACTTTGAACGCCTGCTCGACCTGACCACACCATACTATAAAGCGCGCTTTGAAGACCTGTCCGATCAAGCCCAGGTGGTTATGCATGCCCTGGCCGTCATGCAACGTAATTATCATGAACGCAGTTTCGGCCATACCGCCGCCGACATTTCCAAACGAGCGAAGTTGGAAACACGCACCGTCTCGGCGCAGCTCGATATCCTCATCAATGACGGCGTTGTCGAAAAAGAAACGCCAGACAACAGCAAAGTGCAATATCGTGTTTCCGAGGAGCTGTTTCGACTCTGGATTCAAATGCGCAGTGGATCACGTCGAATACGTCAACACGTCGTCGGCTTAACGGAATTCTTGGAAGCGCTGTATGAGCAAGAAGAAATTAAAGCCATACTGGAAGCCGAACTTGCCCTTGCCAAATCAGGGAGTCATCGAGGGCGGATGCTGTTTGCTCTGTCTGCCGGCTCTGGCCTCATGAATAGTGATGATCGTCGTTTTAGTGATGCCTGTGCCGTGTCCTCGTATTTTTCCGATCAAGCAAGAGCAACATGCCGTTTTGCTGATGCATTTGCGAAAGACGATATTGATGCCGACGTGCACGCATTATCCCAATGCAAAGACCAACTTCAGCACCATACAAAAATCTGGAAGAACGCCCACCCCAAAGCACAACAGATCGTTAACGCAATGCTTGGGGCCCTGGATTTTTCATTGGGAGAGAAGCAAGAAAGTACTTCACGACTTTGTGATGCCGACCAGGCTCAAGCGGAGTTGAATCGACTCTATCCTCTGATAAAAAGAGAAAAGGACGACCTCGTGCGCTGGGGGATGGCTGAAGATGAAGTTGATCAAATCTACGAAGCTCGTTCCCAAGGTCTCTTGGATGTATGCCGACTGAAACCGGATTATTTAGAACTAAAAACGCGGTCGGAATTGCACCCACTGGTCATGAAACTCGTGGGAGTGGGGCGAGTGCCACTGTCCACGAAAGAAGAGGCCGAATCTTGGTTTTTATGGGCGCAACACCATTGTCGTGAAGAAAACGCAGTGTCATGGGCGTGTTTCGCGAATGCATTTCGGAAAAAGAAATATTTTGATTTCGCACAGAAGGCTGTGAGCATATCGTTTTCTAAGAAGGAAACGGCGCGGGGGTGGTTTGAATGTGGGGTCATTCAGGAAGAGGTAAAAAGCAATTTTAGTCAAGCCGAATCGGCGTACCTCAAGGCAATTGAGCTTGATCCCACGTGGGCGTGGCCGTGTATCGGATTGGGGAATCTCTTGTGTGAGCATCTCGAACGCTACGAAGAGGCCAAATCGGCGTATCGCAAGGCTATTGACTTAGATCCTAGCTGGGCATGGCCGTGGAATAACTTGGGGAATCTCTTGTGCGACCATCTCGAACGCTATGAAGAGGCCGAATCGGCGTTCCGTAAAGCTATCGAGCTTGATCCTGACAATGTAATAGCATGGGGTAACTTGGGACTCTTTTTTCATAACAAACTCGAACGCTACGAAGAGGCCGAATTGGCGTACCGTAACGCCATTGCGCTTGATCCTAGCAATGCAATTGTGTTGTGTACTTTAGGTAATCTCTTGTCCGATTATCTGCACCGCTACGACGATGCTGAAGACGCTTTCAAAAAAGTGATCGAATTAGACCCGGAGAATACGTCTGCCCGCATTCGTCTTTCTGAACTTCGTCACCGCAATATCATCACCGCATGTGCTGAAGCGATGGATGCTGAAAATTGGGATGCTATTCGTACCATTTTAGCAGGGCGCACGGATTCGGGACGTGAGTTTGGGGAATGGCTGGTCGGTGAACGCTTTATTGAGGGCGTCGTCGGCAAGACACTTCAGCGCGGCCATGGGCCGACGTTACTGTCGATTTTTCAGGAATTGCGTTTCGAGCGTATTGCTGCACCGCTTGTGTTTGCGCTTGATGCCGCTATTGCGGGGGATCGTTCGAAGTTGGAGCGCATTGAACCTGAGGCGCGCGAGGCGTCTCTTGCTGTCTTTGATCGTTTGCAAAATAGGGACACCATCGATAACGGTTCCTCCTGAACATTTTTTTCAACAAAACGGGTTAGACTTCTTTTTCTCGCTTTAACCGTGAGAAGTTTTTGAAGATTTCCTGCACTCACTTTTCCGAAGAACTTTTCGGAAAAGTGAGTGCAGGACTGCCGGAGGTCTTCATTCTTGCTTCGGCGCGGAGACCCCTTTCTTCAGGTAGGGGAGGAAGCGCCGCCTCCTTTTTCTTCCGTTAGGTTGCTTTTTGAGCTACTCTTTCGACGCTATGGAACAGTTGAAAGGCTATATATTCCGGCTCAAGCCGACACCAGAACAAGCGCAACGCTTTCGACGCACAGCCGGATGCAATCGATTTGTCTGGAACCAAGCGCTTGGCCTTCAGAAAAGAGCCTCCAAAGAAGAGCAAAAGCCCATTTTTTACGTGGAAATGTCTTCGTTTCTGACGCACTGGAAACGCGATCCGTTTCCTTGGCTTTACGATGCCCCTGCCGATACGTTGCAACAAACACTTCGCGACCTTGATTCCGCCTGGAGGAAATGCATCAAAGAAGGAGCAGGTGCTCCTCGCTTTAAAAAGCGGGGCCGATGCCGGGAGTCTTTCCGTTTTCCCAAAGATTTTCGTTTCGACAATCGTCGTGTTTTCCTTCCCAAGTTTGGTTGGATCGGTTTTTTCAAATCTCGCGAAATAGAAGGCACTCCCCGTAATCTTACGGTTTTTGAACTCGCCGGACGCTGGTATATGTCTGTGTGCTGCAAGCAAGACGTTCCTGATCCGGTCCACTCGTCTGTTTCCGTGGTCGGTCTTGACCTTGGCGTTGCTCGATTTGCGACGCTTTCCGACGGTTCCTTTGTCCAGCCCTTGAACTCGTTGCGGTCTACGGAAAAGGCACTTACCCGAGCGCAACGAAAGTACGCACGCACGCAAAAAGACAGCCGACGACGTGAGAAGGCCCGGTTGCGTATCGCGAAAATTCAGACCCATATTGCAAACGCCAGAAAAGATTTTTTGCACAAGGTTTCCACTGTTCTCAGCAAAAGCCACGCTGAGATCGTGATGGAAGACCTTCGTGTGCGAAATATGTCTGCGAGTGCCAAAGGGACTATTGAAGAACCAGGGCGCAACGTTGCAGCCAAATCCGGCTTGAACAAAAGTATCTTGGACCAAGGCTGGTACGCTTTGCGTACGATGCTCGAATATAAACAGCGAGAGCGAGGGGGGACGGTCACCATTGTCCCCGCTGCGTACACATCGCAAACGTGTTCGTGCTGCGGGTGCGTTGATGCTTCGAATCGAAAGAGTCAAAGCAAGTTCCTTTGTTCTCGTTGTGGTTTTAAAACCAATGCGGACGTCAACGCCGCGTTGAATATTCTTCGAGCCGGGGGGCACTCGGTTGCTGCGCGTGGAGGCTTCGGCGCTAGCCAGCCTATGAAGCGCGAACCCCTGAACTTTTCAGGAATCCTCGGCCTTTAGGACGGGGAGGATGTCAATGATTTCCCAGTCAAAAAATGATTGATTTTGGCCGAAAACGTCGAGAAATGGCTTGCCTTTGATCATATTCGTACGGTAGTGGCCCCGTTTTGTTTCTTATACCAAATTTTTTGGAGGTGCGTGTATGAACCGCATAGGAACGATTCTTATCGCCGCGTTGTGTGTGTGCTTGTTCGCCGGTACGGCGCTGGCTGAAGACAATCCATGGAAAACCGTCAAGGATAAAGGCGTCCTGGTTATCGGCTTGGACGATGCGTTTCCGCCCATGGGCTTTCGTAAAGATGACGGAACGTTGGTCGGTTTCGATATCGATGCCGCCGAAGAAGCCGGAAAACGCATGGGCGTTGAAATTAAATGGCAGCCTACGGCATGGGACGGCGTTATTTTGTCGCTCGACGCCCACAAGTTCGATGCCATTTGGAACGGCATGACCATCACGGACGAACGCGCCGAGAAAGTGCTGTTCACCAAGCCCTACATCATGGATGGACAGATTGCCGTCGTGGCCATCGACAACAAAGACATCAAGAGCTTTGACGATCTCGCCGGAAAGCACATCGGTGTGCAGAAAGGCTCGTCCGCTGTCGAAGCGGCCAAGAAGCTGCCCAAGGCTCCTGCCGATGTTCGCGAATACGAAAGCAATCCAAAGGCCTTCCTTGATCTCGATTCGGGCCGTTTGGATGCTGTTGTCGTCGACAACATTTCGGGCCGCTACTACATGTCCACCGCTCCTGGAAAATACCGTGCACTGCCTGGTTTCATCACCAAAGAACCGTTTGGCGTTGCGTTCCGCAAGGGGGATAAAGCCCTGGAAAGCAAAGTCCAGGAAACCATTGATGCGATGGTTGCCGACGGCACCATGGGCAAGATTTCCCGGAAGTGGTTCGGCGAAGACATCACCAATCCTAAAAGCTGGTAATAGATCCGCATGTCGTATTCATTGCCTGAACGCGGGGCCTCAGCGGCCCCGCTTGTGCTTCTTTTCAGTCTGATTCTGGTGGCGGTATTGACCGGAAATGCGTTGGCCGCGCAAACCGATTCCGCAACCACAACACTGAAAGCGGCCAAAGAAGCATTGCTTCTTGGTGACTTGGAGAAGGCCAAGGAATTATTTCTCGCCGTGCCGGCTCCAGGACCGGACGGGGATGATGGCCAATTTGCCTACAGCCGCATTCAGGCGGCGAAGTTGGATTTGGCCGCCAAAGATATTGATGGTGGTCTGGCGATTTTGGACGGACTGCTCAAAATCTATCCGGACAACATAGAAGCGACCAATCTTCGTGCGTCACTGCTGCGTCAACGAACCCCGAAGTATCAGCAGATTTTGCGCGATATCCAGCGGTTTCTGCCGTCGCTTATAAAAGGCGCGGGCATGACGCTGCTACTCGTGGTCTTTACCATGATCATTTCTCCTCTGGGCGGTTTGTGTATTGCGCTGGGGCGTATCAGCAATTTCTTTCTTTTTTCCAAAATCTGTTGGTTTATCATCTGGTTGTTTCGTGGAACCCCGTTGTTGTTGCAGCTCTTTTTCATTTATTACGGCCTTCCCGCTCTGGGCATCACATTCTCGCCGGTTACGGCCGCATTGATTGGTTTGGGGTTGAATTATTCCGCCTATCTCGCGGAAATATTCCGCGCCGGTATCCAAAGTATCGACCAGGGGCAGACCGAAGCCGCCAAGGCATTAGGCATGACGTATAGTCAGACCATGCGCCGCGTCATTTTGCCACAGGCCGCCAAGCGCATCATTCCGCCTGTTGCCAATGAGTTTATTGCGCTTATTAAAGATACGGCGTTGGTCTCCACTATTGCCATGGTCGAACTCATGCGGGCCGCGGATCAGCTGTTCAACACGTATTTCAATGTCACCGTCCTTGTTATGGCGGCGGCTATTTATCTTCTTTTTACCTCGGTCTTCACCTTTGCCTTCGAGCGCGTGGAAGCCCGGCTCGGCGTCTACGAAAAACGGTGAGGAAAATCGTCATGCCTGCCCATCTTATTGAACTGCGTCAGATCGTTAAGTGTTTCGGAAACCTTCATGCCGTGGACCACATCGACTTGAAGGTCGATACCGGTGAAAAGGTCGTTATCATTGGGCCGAGTGGATCGGGAAAATCCACGTTGCTGCGGACCATGAATTTTCTTGAAGAAATCGACGAAGGGGAAATCCTCTTTGAAGGCGTGTCGTGCGGTTATATCGAGAAAAAAGGCCGCCGACAGCTCGACGCCCCGAAGAAGATTTGTGCCTTGCGGACTGAAATCGGCATGGTGTTTCAACAATTCAATCTGTTTCCACACATGACGGTTCTCGGCAATGCCATGGAAGGCCCCCGGACGGTCCTGGGGCGTCCGTTTGCCGAAGCACGGGACATTGCCACGGCCATGCTTGAAAAGGTCGGAATGATCGACCGCGCCAAGGCATATCCAGCGACACTGTCCGGTGGCCAGAAGCAACGGGTGGCGATTGCCCGCGCTTTGGCCATGCAACCCAAATTAATGTTATTCGACGAACCGACGTCGGCCCTGGATCCGGAACTTGTCGGGGAAGTGTTTGATACCATTCATTCTCTTGCCAGTGATGGGATGACGATGGTGATTGTGACGCACAATATGGGGTTTGCCCGTGAGCTGGCCGACACAACGATATTCATGGAAAACGGTAAGTTTCTCGCCAAGGGAACGCCGGATGAGTTTTTTGCCGAAGGGATGACCACACCGCGCATTCGTGAATTTATGGATAAAATTTTGTAATCGTCATTCCCTGAGAAGGTGATGTCCCTGGTGGGTGTTTATGACTCACAGGGATACATTTTTGTCTTGCGTTATTTGTTGTTGTCACGTATAAAGCCGCGCTCTCTAAAATCACGCACACTTCGCGTTCGGTCCTGGGTGCCGGACATCATGCCAAGCGGGCCGTGGCTCGGTCCGTGTTTGTGCTTGGCCGGTTGGGGGACATAACGAAGCGAAGTGGAGGAACAACCCAAAGGAGTTTAGACATGGCCTATGTTAGCATGAAGCAGCTTCTGGAAACTGGTGTCCACTTCGGTCACCAGACCCGCCGTTGGAACCCGAAAATGCGTCCGTACATCTTCGGTGCCAGAAACGGTATTCATATTATTGACCTTCAGCAGACCGTGAAGCTGTTTCAGAAAGCGCATGACCACATTGTTGATGTGGTGGCTAATGGTGGCAAGGTGATTTTTGTCGGTACGAAACGCCAGGCCCAGGAAGCGGTGAAGAAAGAAGCCGACCGTGCCGGTCAGTACTACGTCACCAACCGTTGGATGGGCGGTATGCTCACCAACTTCCAGACCATCAAAGGCAGCATCGATCGTCTGAAAAAATTGGAAACCATGTTTGAAGATGGCTCCATCAAGCGGTACACCAAAAAGGAATCCGTTATGATGGGCCGCGAAGTGAACAAGCTCAACCTGAACTTGGGCGGCATCAAAGACATGACCTCTCCTCCGGATGTGGCGTTTGTCATTGACCCCAAGCGTGAAGAAATTGCGGTCAAAGAATGCCGCAAGCTGGGACTGACCGTGATTGCCGTGGTTGATACCAACTGCGATCCTGATCTCATCGACTTCGTTATTCCGGGCAACGACGATGCTATTCGTGCCATTAAATTGTTTGTTTCCAGCGTGGCCGACGCCTGCCTTGAAGGTGAAGCCCGCATGAAAGAAAGCAAAGTTGCTGACAAAGACGCTGCATCCGAACCCAAAGCCGCTGAAAAGCCTGAAGCTGCTCCTGCCGAAGCGGAAAAAGCAGCCGAATAAGGCTCTTGGACGCCGGCCTTCGGGCCGGCGCTTTTTCTCAGGAATCCGGTTCCTTTTTTATACGACAATACGACGACCCAAGATCAAAGGAGAATGCCATGGCCGCCATCACCGCCCAAATGGTGAAAACCCTGCGCGATAAGACCGGCGCCGGGATGATGGACTGCAAAAAAGCCTTGAGCGAAACGCAGGGCGACGAAGAAAAGGCTGTCGCCTACCTGCGCGAAAAAGGCCTTGCCAAAGCCGCTAAAAAGGCTGGCCGCGCTACCAGCGAAGGCCTCATTGGTTCGTATATTCACTCCAATGGCAAAATTGCCGTTCTCGTTGAGATCAAATGCGAAACCGACTTTGTTGCCAAATCCGATAAGTTCCAGGAATTTGCCAAGAACGTGGCCATGCAGGTTGCTGCAACCAGCCCCGTGTGCTTGAGTTCCGACCAGGTTCCGGCCGACCTTCTTGAAAAGGAAAAAGAAATTTTCAAGAAGCAGGCAATGGAAGAAGGCAAGCCCGAGAAAATCGCTGAAAAGATTGTCGAAGGCCGCCTGAAAAAGTTGTACAAAGAAGTCTGCCTGCTTGACCAGCCGTTCATTAAGGACGATAAACAGAGCATTCAGGATCTTTTGAATGAAACCATTGCGGTTCTCGGCGAAAACATCCAGATAGGCCGGTTTACCCGGATGGCTCTGGGTGATGACGCCCAAGAGGGCGAATAGCTCGAATGCCACAGGACAACGGGCCGTAAGGCCCGTTTTTTTTGGCCAATTCCCAGACGGAAACCGAATAAAGGCAAGGATGTATGGACAAACTGCGCTATTCCCGGGTATTATTCAAACTCAGCGGCGAAGCCCTGGCTGGTCCGGCTGAATACGGCGTGGATCCGGCCACGATTACCGGCTTTTGTGAAGAAATCGCCAAGACCGTTGAGAAAGGTCTGCAGCTTTCGCTGGTCATCGGGGGCGGTAATATTTTTCGCGGCGTTTCATCATCAGCCGCAGGAATGGAACGTTCGTCTGCCGATTATATGGGCATGCTGGCTACCGTCATGAATGCGTTGGCTGTGCAAGACGCCTTGGAAAAGCAAGGGTTACAGACACGGGTCCTTTCGGCCATCTCAATGCGGGAAGTCTGTGAACCTTATATCCGACGTCGTGCCGTGCGCCATCTTGAAAAAGGCCGCGTCGTCATTTGCGCAGCAGGAACCGGTAATCCGTATTTTACTACGGACACCGCCGCCGCGCTTCGGGCCATGGAACTCAAATGCGAGGCGATTATCAAGGGGACCAAGGTCGACGGCGTATACGACAAAGACCCCATGAAGCACAAGGATGCCGTCAAATTTGACCGACTGACCTATATGGACGTATTGGAACGCCAGCTCCGGGTTATGGACTCCACGGCCATTTCTTTGGCCATGGACAATAATATGCCCATCGTCGTTTTCAATATGTTCACCCGAGGGAATTTGGACCGCGTGGTCATGGGTGAAGAAGTGGGAACCACTGTAGAAGGAGGAAAGTAATGGAAGAAATCCTCATGGATGCCGAAGATCGGATGGAAAAAGCGCTAAGCAGTCTGGATCGCGAATTTTCGCGACTGCGTACCGGGCGCGCTTCTACCGCACTCCTCGACGGGATCAAGGTCGATTACTATGGCACTCCGACACCCATCGACCAGTTGGCGTCATTGTCTACGCCCGATAGCCGTACGGTCACCATTCAGCCTTGGGATAAGTCGGCGTTTGCTGCTGTGGAAAAGGCGATTTTGAAGTCGGATCTCGGTTTGACTCCAGTCAATGATGGAAAAATTATTCGTATCGGTATCCCTCCGCTGACGGAAGACCGACGTCGTGAACTTGTGAAAGTCGCCAAAAAATATACGGAAGAGGCCAAAGTCGCTGTTCGTAACATTCGTCGCGACGCGAACGAATCGTTAAAGAAGAAAAAGAACGACAAGGAAATTTCCGAAGACGACATGCATAAGGGACAGGATGAAGTCCAAAAGCTCACCGATGCCTATGTAAAGAAATCGGATGATGCTCTTGCCACCAAAGAAAAAGAAATCATGGAGATTTGACACTGGCTGCGACAATCATGCCAAAGCACGTGGCCATCATCATGGACGGCAACGGCAGATGGGCCGCTAAACGCGGTCTCTCCCGGAGTGATGGACACAAACAGGGCACCGAAGCCGCCAAGGCCATCGTCACCCATTGCCGAGAACTCGGCATCGGTCATCTGACGCTGTACACCTTCTCCAAGGAAAATTGGGGACGGCCCAAGGATGAAGTGCGCTTTTTGTTCGACCTGTTGCGCATGTTTCTCAATAGCGAACTCAAAAGCTTGCTTGAGCAATCCATCCGTCTCAAGGTGCTGGGAGATATTTCAAGTCTCCCCGCTCCGGCTCGAATGACCCTTGAGCATGTTCAGAAAAAGACCGAAAATGGCGACGCCATGGTGCTGAACCTGGCACTCAATTATTCTGGACGCGATGAGATTCTTCGTGCGGCCAGACGGCTTATTGAACAGGGTGTTCGACCCGAAGACGTGACCGAAGAGACGTTTTCCAGTCAGCTCTACACCTGCGGCCAGCCTGATCCCGATCTTGTTATTCGGACAAGTGGCGAACAACGCTTATCCAATTATCTCCTGTTTCAGGCTGCCTATAGCGAATTGTATTTTACCACGGTCTACTGGCCTGATTTCACGCCTGAAGAGTTTGACAAGGCGTTGGCTGACTTTACCGGAAGACAACGCCGGTTCGGCCTTACAGGCAGCCAGGCGTCCGGTTGAATACTATGAAAATGAACTGAAAACCGGGGGATATCGTTTTGTAGTCGCTTCCCCCGGTTTTTTTTGCGATTTCGTTTTTGCTTGCCTCCTTCCCTTCCAAACGTAACATACTGTGCTTCCATGCAAATTCTGCAGTGTAGCAATGAGCGCGTTGTTCAAGCTCATCATCGTACATCATTAGAAAACGTAACGTTATCGCTGTATTCAAGATGCGTTTACCCGTCATAACGAGATACGTTACCCTGTTTCCTACTTCTGTAGACCTCTCGCAGAGATATCCAAGGCGCTCGTGTCGGATACGTCATTGTTTTCACTCTGATGCGGTAGGCTTTTAGGGATGCTTTGTGTTGAAAATGATAGAGAACAAAACTGAATTTGTATGTGCATTGGACGGTGTTGAGTTTGATGTCATTCGTATTGCATTAAATGCGTTGTTTGAGTAATAAAGAATTGTTTTTAGTATTGCGGTATTTGTGTTAAGTTCATAAGGTGATTTTATCATCTTCAATTTTTGTGGTAGGATATTTTCTGAAGAACAGCTCTTTCTACTTCAAAAAAACTTGACGTTACATACTGCTCTGTTACTTAATAGTATTATTTTGCAAGCTTGCATGCTGGGGGGCATGTGGAACGCAATGCTTGCAAAGTGCGTTGAACGACAAAAGTTGTTTCTGTTCCAGTGGTATTGGACTGGAAAATAGCGTTTGCGTACTGAACAGAGGTGAATAGAGCCTTCACGTTGCGAACTCACGTGTTTGCGTTTCCATGTAACGCGGGCGGAAACGTGAACAGAGAGAACGGAGCGTTGGCTGTATCTCAAAGTCGATGTGAAGCCGCATGAGTCGTGGCATCGCATCGACTTTTTCCTATTTTTGAAGAGGTTCTTTTTCTCGATCCAGGATACACATATTGACATCTTCACCGAAACACTTGTTGCATGAAACGCAACGGGGCAGCCCGGTATATCCATGGCGCCATTTGTGGGGGAGGTCTGGTTCGCTGAGGAGTGTTCGCGACATGCCGAACCCGGCTATCCGGGTTGTATGGAGGAGTGCATTGAGCACCTCGGGGGAGCGATGCCCTCCGGTGGAAATAACCGGGATAGACACAACTTCGGCTATTGCGGCGGCATCTTTTGCAAAATACGATTGCTTTTCCTGACGAATAATTTGTGGGCGCATAGGCGAGGTTGCCCAGTCGGCCGACATATATCCACCACTGATTTCCACTGCATCAAGTCCATGTGACTCCAGAGCTTGGGCTATGACAAGAGCGTCTTCGAGCGTGAACCCTTGGCTCGGACGATGATCACTCCCATGCATTTTGACGAATACTGGAAAGTCAGACCCGACTGTTGATCGAATAGCATCCAATATTTCGAGGAGGAAACGTCCGCGATTTTCGATGGAGCCGCCGTATGCATCGGTGCGCCGATTGAAGAAGGGAGTCAGGAAGCAACTCACAAGATAGCCATGTGCGCCATGGATTTGGACGGCATCGAATCCGGCTTCCTGAACTCGCCTGGCTGCTTGGCCAAAGGCATCGACAAACATGGCAATGTCGTCGTGCGTCATCTCTTTCGGTATCGTGCCGTAGAGAGGATGCGCTACGGCTGAAGGGCCATAGGCGATACGGCTATCCTGCTGGTAAATTGTTTGTGGGCCGCCGGCCATGATCTGGGCGCAAATTTTTCCTCCGGCTGCATGGACGCGTGTCGTGAAGCGCGTCAAATCGGGAATAAGATCGTCACGATCGACTGCAAGCATATTGGGGCTGGGTTGCTCCTCGGACATGACCGTTGCACACCCTGTCACGATGAGTCCGACGCCCCCTTGTGCCAATTTTTCATACAGGTGGATATACGCTTCATTGGGTCGTCCATCATCGTCGGCCATTTTCTCGTTCGTTGCCGAGCGCCACAGACGGTTGGACTGCGACAGCCCGGCAAGAGATATGGGGTCGAAAATTTTCATGTGCGCTCCTCGTCAATTCGGAATCGTTTATTTTACTCTGTTATATGCTGTCAGCGTGATTTGGGATTACCGATACATCAACAGCGTTGCCATGCAAGCAGAGTTATAGTCGCCTGCCAACCATTTCTCATTGCGTTTCTTCGTTGTTTCCCTTCATAATACACTCGAATACCATGTTGCGGTAATGTATCTCTTGTTATCTAATCAGCCAGGAGCCCTTCCATGTCCCGCACAGCCTCCCACACGCGTTTCTTCGGTCTGTTTGTTTTTGGTTTAGGGGCGTTCTTTTATTGTTACGAGTACTTTCTCCGCATCGGGCCAAGCGTCATGAGCGAACAACTCATGAAGGCTTTTGCTATCGATGCCACGAGTTTTGGTGGGCTGACCGCTTTTTATCTCTATGCCTACACTCCTTTACAGCTCGTTGTCGGTATGGTTGTCGACCGGTTTAAACTTCGTCATGTGTTGCCACTGGCGATTTTGTTCTGTGCTGGTGGATCATTGGTCATTGCTTCGGCCGACCAGCTTGAGCAAGCCGCAATTGGCCGTTTTTTGCAAGGTACGGGATCTGCATTCGCTTTTGTCGCCATGATTAAATTGGTCGCGTTGTGGTTGCCTAAAGAACGATTTGCATTTTTTATCGGTTTAGGTTCCACATTGGGATTTTTGGGCGCGGCATTTGGCGAAGCAGCTCTCGGTGAAGTCGTCAACAGCTTGGGGTGGCGGCATGTGCTTATTATTTTTTCCGGGATGGGGGGCGTTTTACTCCTTGCATTCATCGCGGCATTGTACTCGCCTGCCGGGAAAAAGCCTACCGGTGGAGAAGGGCATCATGTCGGCTGCGTGTCCGACTGTCTCAGGCAATTGCGAGACGTTGCCACGCATCCACGGGTATGGGGTGCCGGCGCCATCAGCTTTCTCATGTTCTTGCCCACCAGTGTGTTGGCCGAACTTTGGGGTGTACCGTTTTTTCAAAAGTTGAACAATTATCCCCTCTCAAAGGCTGCGATTCTCGACTCTATGATCTTTATCGGTTGGGCAATCGGTTCACCATTAGCCGGCCATATTTCCGACCGACTTCAACGTCGGGCCAGAGTCATTACTGTCGGGAGTGCCTTGGCATGTGGACTTATTCTCATTGCTTTGTATGTTCCCGGTATTTCATTTCCTGTTCTGAGTGCGATGCTTATCGCGTTCGGTATGTTTTCAGCCACGCAGAGTTTGACCTTTGTCATTGCAAGCGATGTTTCTGTCAAGAGTGCCGTAGGAACCGCTGTCGCATTCATTAATATGCTGGCTATGCTTGGCGGGATGATTTTTCAACGTGGTGTAGGCATGCTGCTTGATGCCGGATGGCAGGGAGAAACCGTGAACGGTGTGCGTGTGTATACGGTTCAGGATTACCAACGTGCCTTAGTCGTGATTCCCATCTGTTTGGCGTTAGCTTGTCTGATTTCCATACTTATCCGAGATACGACACATCACAGGAGGGAGTCTGCAACGAATCCCCAAGTACGTCCTGTGGTTTGACATCATGCATGACGGGATGTGTATTCGCTATGAACATTTTTGAACATCTTTTTATATTATCATGCAGACATGGAGTTGACTTGACACGGATATGTAAAAAATAGTGATATAAAGAGGATATCCCTTGATTGTGCGTTATTTATAACGATATTGTCTTTTGAATTCAGAAAAAGCATATCGTTTTGAACATCGCGCTTTGCTTTCTCCCGTTCTTGTTCTGCTTCGTTTGCTCGAGCATGGGTAAAGATCGGTCATACCGAAGTCGTATACCGTGGTGTTGCATCTGTATTTCTTCGATATAACGAAAAAATGGATGCATACCATGTGAGTATGCATTGTGTCGTGTGGTTGGAGAAAGCGCGTCAGAGTTTGATCAAGGAGATATTCAGGATGATCAGTCGCAGACGTTTTCTTGCCTTGAGTGCGGGGACCGCACTGTTGCCCTTGTTTCCCTCGTTTGTCGGGTGCTTACACGCGGCCGAAATGCCGTCGAAACTTGCTGTCGCCGGTCCTCCGGCACCGTTGACTATGCCCTTGGCACGTCTTGGGAAACAGCCCGGTGTGACGGAACTCGTCCCGACCATCGACGTCAAGCAATGGCGCAATCCCGATATCATGCGGACCTGGATTGTTTCCGGTGAAGTCAGCGTGGTCGCGACACCGGCGAATGCGGCTGCAATTTTGTACAATAAAAACGTACCGGTTCGGCTGCTCGACGTGAACAATGGCGGAATCTTGAGTGTGCTCAGTACTGATACCGCGGTAACATCGTTCAAGAGCCTCAAGGGAAAGACCATTGTCGTGTTTTACCGGGGAGATATTCCCGATGTGATTACCCGCTATCTGTTGCAGAAAGAAGGTTTGAACCCAGATACGGATGTGACGTTTTCTTATGTGGATTCGCCCTTTGAAGCCTTACAGATGTTTTTATCCAAACGGGCCGACACGGTGTTGCTTCCCGAACCGGCAGCCACCGCAGCGCTCATGAAAGGCAAATCGCAAGGCTTGGCGATCAATCAAATCGTGTTGCAGGAGATCTGGGAGCGCGTGACCGGTCGGTCCTCGTATATCCCTCTTGGGGCAACCATTTGCCAAGCAGCGCTCGCAAACGATCATCCCCAGTTGATCCAGGCGATCACGACAGCCATTGGAGCCAATGTATCGTGGATCAACGCACACCCGGCCGAAGCTGCCAAAGAATTTGCCGAGTTGTTTTCGCTCAAGGCACCAGTGCTGCAAAAATCCTTGGAACGCTTCCCCATTCGCCGCACTCCGGCTGTGGAAGCGAGAAAAGATCTTGAATTTTATTATTCGGCGCTGATGGAAATGTCTCCGAAACTGGTTGGCGGTAAATTGCCGGATAGCGCGTTCTATCTCGGCTAAGATATCGATCGACGCAAAGAATTCTGTAGGATGTACCATTCGCGAGAAGTTCTGTCCGCATGGTGGGCGCGGTATTGGCAACCCCTTGCCGGCATGTTCGTTTTTCTGTGCATGTGGCACGTGGGGAGTATTCTTTATGGTCCGTTGATTCTTCCGTCGCCGAGTGAAACCATGACCGCATTATGGCGGCTTGCCATGGAAGGTGTTGTCTTGCCGGCAGCCGCACGCACGGCAGGCCGCGCTCTTGGAGGGTTTCTTATTGCCGGTGTCGTTGGGAGCGGACTTGGTGTGTTGGCCGGTTTGTGCCCCTGGCTGGCTCGTGCGCTAGGGCCGGTGGTGACCATGCTGCTTGGTGTGCCGCCCATCGCATGGATTGTGCTGGCGTTATTGTGGTTTGGAACGGGTGCATTGACACCGGTTTTTACTGTTGTGGTGACAACCCTGCCGATTACATTTGCCGTTGCTGTCGAAGGTGCCCGGACGCGTGATACCGGCCTTGAAGCCATGGCACGCAGCTTCAACACGCCGTCGACCATGTTACTCTGGGATGTCCATTTGCCCCATATTCTCTCCTATTTGTTCCCCGGCTGGGTCACGGCATTGGGCTTAGCCTGGAAGGTGGCTGTCATGGCCGAATTGCTTGCATCCACGGATGGAATTGGTGCCAACATGGCTATGGCGCGTGTGAATCTCGACACGGCCGACGCGATGGCGTGGATTGTTGTCGTTGTCGGTATGCTCTTGTTTGTCGAATATGGAATGCTCGAACCGCTGCAACGCCGTATGGAACCGTGGCGGAATCGTTCCAGGCTTTCTGTCTGAGTCGACGGAGCAGCTATGTTGTCTTGGAATAATGTTTCGCATCGCTATGATAGCACAACGATTCTCGCCCATGTAGATTTATGCCTTGAGGCCGGAGAAATTTTGACACTCGCCGGCCGGTCCGGTTGTGGCAAAACCACGTTGCTTTCCATGGCCGCTGGTTTATTGCGTCCGGAGAGCGGCAACGTCGTCAGTGATTTTACACGGACAGCCTGTGTGTTCCAGGAACCACGGCTCTTACCTTGGCGTCGAGCCATAGACAATATTACATTTGGCCTCAAAGCGGCGGGTGTTACACGGAATAAGCGAAATGCCATCGCGCGGGAACTCGCCCGGACAATGGGCCTCGCTCCCTGCGATTTGACAAAGTATCCGCATGAATTGAGTGGCGGAATGCGGCAGCGTGTTTCTTTGGCTCGCGCCATTGCCGTGAAACCCGATTTGTTGCTTTTAGACGAACCGTTTTCCGCTTTGGATGTGGGATTGCGCCGGGAACTGCAGGATCTTGTCCTCGCTCACATTGCGGAGCGTGGCATGGGTGCCGTGTTTGTTACACACGATTTGGCAGAAGCGGTGCGTGTAAGCCATCATCTTGTTGTGCTTGCGCCGTCGCCGGGGCGTATTGTTTATTCTCGGCGGATTAAGCACGCGTTTCACGATCGTGACGGCACGTTTATTTCTCACACGGTGGCTCAAGTCTTGGCCGAGCCTCGTGTTGCCGAAGCTTTTGGCACATCCGATACCCCATCTTCAAAACAGTCTCTCCCAGAGATTTCCCGAACAACAACCATTTCATCCCATGAGGTACGTATGGTGGACTTCAAGCCGGCGCGACTACCTGAAACACGGCTTGTCACTGATATGGCTGGTCGAAAAATGTTGGTCAAAACTCAAATCGATCGAGTCTTTGGCTACAATCCCATGGTGACAGCGCTTGTTTTTGCCTTGGCTCCGGAGAAGATTGCCGGGCTCGGTATGCTACCTATGCCGCCGGAACGGATGCTGGCCGATGAACGTTACTTGAGTCTTCCTGTACTTGGCGTTATGGGGGCGGAATTCGGCGGGGGAAAAACGACTTTTGATACCAAGGCCATTCGGGAGCGGCAGGTGGATCTTGTTCTGTCGTTGAGCCTGTCGGTTGTTGATACGCTGGAAGCGCAAACTGCCGACCGCCTGCAGAGTGAGTTGAACATTCCCGTGTTGGTTTATGATGGTAGTCTGGAGCGGAGTGCGACGGTACTGCGCCGCGTCGGCTCGCTGCTTGGCGTGTCCGATAGAGGAAATATCCTGGCAGACTATTTTGAAGAAAAATGGGACCAGATACAAACAACACTAGCACGAATTCCCCGCAGTGAACGCCGTACGGTCTATTATGCTCAATCGCCGACTGGGTTGTTGACTGAGCCACGTTCGTCCCGCCACGGGGAAATTCTTGAATGTGCCGGTGGGATAAATATTGCCGAAGTTTATGAACAACGTGGATGTGGCCGTACTCCAATGGCGGCGGATGATCTGTTACGCGCCAATCCCGATGTCATCATTGTTATTTCCGATGAGGGCAAATCGCCGGGACGCCTTATTACCCGTATGTCGACCGATCCATACTGGTCCTGCATGAAGGCGGTACGTTCGGGCGCCGTCTATGAGCCTCCAGCCGCTATGTACAACTGGTTTGATCGACCGCCCTCCGTCAATCGTCTTATTGGTTTGATTTGGCTGACCAAATTGCTGTATCCCGACTGGTTCGACTGGGATATGATCAAAGAGACACGGAATTTCTATAAATTGTTTTACCGCATGGAACTTGGTTCCAAGCAGGTGGAATCGTTGGTGGGATCGAATCTGGCTATTGTATAGAAAGTGCTTTGGGCGAAGATTTTTTTAAGAAGAGGCGCGTCAGTTCAACATGGGCATTGGGTTGGTTTTTGACATCTATGGTCACCGTGACGCGTTTGATGTCGACGTCGGTGGTGTCTTTGATGTCGATGACAAAGGTGGCGCCGGGGAGATCGTCATCGTTAAAACGGCCTTTTGTCTCACGAATGGAACTTGGGCCTTTTTCGGCAACCTCGAGCATTTTGCGTTGAGCCAATTCTATCGTTTGGCTGCGGTCACGCGTTCGTCCGAGACTGCGTTGCATATTGTCCAAACTGCCCACAATCGTGACAAACGCTATTGCCAGAACAGCAACTGCAATCAGCGTTTCGAGCAGAGTAAATCCGCTGACTGAATTACGGGATATAGCGTTCATAGTCGGGGGCAGGGTCTTTGGGTTCGGCCCATGGTCGTGCCGTGTACTGCGGCAAGCTATGCAGGAGCTCATATCGTGTCAGCTCCTCTTCCACTTCGTCCGGGTCGTCGAGGGGATCGAGTCGGCCTGTTCCCGGATTGAGCCGGGTCGGCAGCACGTTGCCGTCGTCATCACTGAAAATGAGGGTCGCCGGTTCGAACATGCCGTCGGCATCGACACGAAGCCAGATTTCCCCTTCTTCGACGGGAGGGGTTGTCGGCCCGAAGACGACACGTAAGCGTAAGCTTCCAGGAAGATCACGCCATGGGGGTGTATCGTCTTCGACTTCTTTGTGTGCCCGTGACCAGTCTTGACGAGCTGCGTCGTCCGATGTTGTTGGCTCAATATGTTCATCCAGACGGAAACGTCCTGTATCGAGTTGGACAACGACGGCTTTCGGGGTTCCCGTGAGTAGAGCACGCGAACGAGCTTGAGCCAGTGCTCCTGTCAAAACCCGCAATGCCGAATTTGCATGCTCACGAAAGAGCAGAGGCGAGAGTCTCGGCACAGCCAAGGCAACCCCAAGCCCGATAATGACCATCACAATAATCAGTTCGGCCAGGGTGAAGCCGCCGTGCGGTTTAGTTGAGGTCGGTACTGCGGATATCGGCATCCGCATCCTCACCACCTTCCTGGTTATCAGCACCCAGTGAGATAATTTCAAAATCGCCGTTTTCGGCCGGCGAGAGATACACATAATCATAGTTCCACGGGTCTTTGGGCATGGTCTGAAGATATCCATTGTTCGGGTAGTTGCGCGGAATGCGACCAATTGTCGGTTTTTGCACCAACGCATTCAAGCCTTGTTCAGTGGTGGGATACACGCCGTTGTCGAGCTTGTATTGGTTCAAGGCCATGGCCAAACTTTCCATTTGCATTTTGGCTTTGACGGCGCGGGCTTTGTCCGGCTGATCCATAATACGGGGAAGAACAAGACCGGCAAGGACACCGAGAATAACAATGACGACCATGAGTTCGATGAGTGTGAAGCCTGCTTGCCGTGTTTTTCTGTGGTCTTGGGGCATCGAAAACTCCTTGCATTGAATGTCGTACGGCATAAGGAAGATTGCCGTCCATTGATGTCAGAGGCGCGCATGGGAGCATGAGAACACGTGGCCTGCGTGACGTTCTGTTTGTTTCTGTCGGCCGGGTTGTACAAAGGGTTTTTCTGTATGGCAACCGGATATCAGAAAATAGAAAAGTGTAGTCGTTTCCTGTTGCTACTCAGCCGATGAGGCTACTCATCTCGAAAATGGGCAAGAGCACGGCCAACACCATAAATCCCACGACAAGGCCAAGGACCAGAATCATGATCGGTTCAAAAAGGGAACTGACAACCGTGAGCCGGGTTGTTGCCTCGCGTTCAAGGAGATCGGCCACTTTGAGCAGCATTTCATCAAGGCGTCCGCTTTGTTCTCCTGCGGAAATCATCTGTATGACAATGGGAGGGAAAATACGGGATTGTGCCAGCGGGCCGGCAAGGCCACGTCCCTCGCTCACATCACGTCCAACAATATCGATTGCCTGTTCGAGCAGACTATTGCCAACAACTTTCGAGACAATTCCCAGCGCTTCCAGAAGCGGAACGCCGTGTCCATGAATGGTACCCAATGTTTTGCAGAAGCGGGCTGCTGCCATATTGCGCACGATAGTTCCCGTTATCGGCAAACGAAGGAGTAGCCGGTCTCGGACGACACGACCGGCCTTCGTCTTGGACAACAGATTGAGGGTAATCCAGGTTGCCACAATGCCGCCGATAATCCAGGGCCAGTACGCTCCCACGAAATCACTTATGGTAATAAGAATGACGGTCGGTGTTGGCAATGCATGGTTCAAACCGGCAAAAATACGTGTGACTCGGGGGATGACATAGATCATGAGCAAAAACACGACGGCTGTCCCGACGAGAAGCATCAAGACCGGGTAGGCCAAGGTTGCTTTGATTTTGCGTTCCAGTTCGAGCTGCGCTTCCATGAAATCGGCGAGTCGATCCATGACAAGCTCAAGCGTTCCTGATGATTCCGACGCACTGATCATGGTGACATAGGTCGAAGAAAAGACCGACGGATGTTCGGCCAAAGCCGCGGCCAGACTTTTGCCTTCTTTGATGCGTTCCATAACCTGAGCAAAAACCGAATAAAGCCCTGGTGTTTTGGTTTGTTCGAGCAGAATGTCCAGGGTTTTATCCAGGGGAAGCCCAGCCCCCAGCAGGGTGGCAATTTGTCTCGTTGCTCCAGCGAGTTCTGAACGGCCGACTTTCCGAAAGAATTTGGGAAGACGAGGAGTACGGCGAGTCTTTTTTTTCTCAATGGTTTCTTCCGAAACAGAGGATGGGACAAGTGTTGTCGGAAACAGATGTTGAGCACGGAGTTTACGTCGAGCTGCATTCAGACCATCGGCCGTGAGCATGCCTTTCTTTGTGCGGCCGGCCGCATCGATGGCGGTGTATTCGAAAACGGGCATAATATATCCAATATGTTCGTGAAATCGTATCGATAGGTGTTTGGGATTTTGCGACGGTCGTGCGGTTCCGTCTGTATCGTTGTGCGCGATTTCAGACCATGGTCGCGCGGAGTACCTCGCTAAAGGTGGTAATGCCGGCAAAGATTTTTCGAATACCGTCCTGGCGCATACTGATCATGCCGTCGGCGAGGGCGGCTTGGCGTATCGCATTGGCGTCCGAAGAGCGGATGACGAGGTCACGGAGGGTTTCGCTCATGAGCATGATTTCATATATCGCCATACGGCCTTTATATCCGGTTCCCAAGCAGGCAGGACAACCCACCGCCTGATGCGGTGTCCCCGCTGGTATTGCATCGAGAAGGCCGACTTCGTGGAGTTCTTCTGTGGAGGGAGTATAGGCTTGTTTGCAATGGGGACACAATACCCGGACAAGGCGTTGAGCCACAATGGCCCGGACCGACGAGGACAAGAGAAACGCTTCAATTCCCATGTCGATAAGTCGCGTGATGGCGCTTGGAGCATCGTTTGTGTGTAACGTCGAAAACACCAAGTGACCGGTCAGTGCGGCCTGAATGGCGATTTCTGCTGTTTCGAAGTCACGGATTTCACCAACCAGAATAACATCCGGGTCTTGACGCACCATGGAGCGCAAGCCTTTGGCAAATGTCAGGTCTATTTTGTCATTCACCTGCATTTGGCCGACACCTTCCAGCTTGTATTCAACGGGGTCTTCAATCGTCAGGATATTTTTATCCGGAGAATTGATGGACGAGAGCGCTGCATAAAGGGTGGTGGTTTTTCCGCTTCCTGTCGGGCCAGTGACAAGAATGACACCATTCGGGAGGGTGACGAGGCGTCTGATTTGGGCGAAATGATCTGGACCCAGCCCGAGTTCTTCCAGGCTTAAAACGCGTGAGTTTTTTTCCAACAAGCGCATGACAATGCGTTCGCCTTCGGCCGTAGGGAAGATGGAAACTCGAAGGTCGATAAGGCGGTTGCCGAGGCGGACTTCAATACGGCCATCTTGAGGGAGCCTTTTTTCCGCAATGTTGAGTCGCGACATGATTTTGAGTCGCGACACCACAGCCGCATGGAGGCGCTTGGGAAGGGTGTGCATATTGTACAGCACCCCATCGAGACGGAAGCGAATTTTGAGGTCGCTTTTATAGGGTTCAATATGAATATCGCTGGCCAGACTTTTTACGGCCTGCGCCAAAATTTGGTTGACGAGACGAATAACGGGTGCGCTTGACGATTCATCAAGCAGATCTTCGTTCGTCGCGTCTTCGATATTGGCGGCGAGGTCGTCTTCAAAATCGTCGACAAGGTCGTCAGTCGTCCCGCTGTCTTGACCGTGGGCGCGTTCAATGGCTGATAGAATTTCTTCGCTTGGTGTTATGACAGGAGCGATGGAGGGCATTTCAAGCAATCGCCGTACATCGTCGAGTGCTTCGACGTGAAGCGGATCGGCCATGGCTGCCAAGACCGCAGAGCCACGCCGAAATGGAAAAATGTGCATCTGGCGCAAGAATACCAGAGGAATTCCTAAGACGAGTTCTTGATCGATGGCTTCATCTTCGATGACGTTGACAATTTCTAGCTGGAGTGCTTCGGCCAGGCTCTGTTGAATCAGGGCCTCATCAAGTTTTTTATGCCGGACAAAGAGATGGTTTGCGTCATCGGTCGTATCACGGCCAGCAGTCAATGCCTGCCCTTTATCGGCGGCATTGAAGCCAGCTGCATCAAGAATATGCATCTCGATATCGGGTAAGGACAGTGGCTCCGCGAGAATCGACGTGCTTGGAGTACGAGTTGTTCGTCCAAGAGGAAGGCGTTCTTTCAGCTCATTCCACAGTGTCATGCTGCTGATCCTTTGTCATTGTGCAACGACAAGATTGGTTAACGGATAATTCGTCGAGCGCTGAGAAAATGAGCCCGCCAATAAATATGGGAAAGCCGTTCTTCTCGAACACGTCCCCCCGAGCTTGGACTATGGATAAAAAGATCCGGTCCGGTTGAAATGCCAACATGTAACGCGTTGCCTTTGCGGGCGACATTAAAAAAAATTAGATCGCCGGGTTGGATTCGTGACGAGCGAACCGATATGCCGGTTTTGATGAGTTGCCTGGTGCTTCGCGGCATGGAGTAACCATTGTATTCATAGACCCATTTCACAAATCCGGAACAATCGAATCCGTCGTCAGGGTCACACCCCCCATAATGATAGGGCGTTCCGATGAGTGAACGAGCCGTATTGACGATATCTTTGCCGGAACCAAGCCCTACCGGAGGAGATGGCAATGACGGACCACCACCACAAGCAGAGAGCGCTATGGATAAAATCAAGGCGATGCCGAGGCGTGTCACACTGTGGGAGTACCATGTGTTGGAGCGTATTTTTTGAGGCACAAATGTCTCCACTAACGTTGGGCGTGAGGGCGTTTGATCCGTCTATTAAAACTGAATCCATTCGGCCCGTAAAGAGTTGTTCCAGTTTTCGATGAGACGCGTTCGTTGCTCTTGGAGAGATAATACGCTAAACTTCGTGACGGAGATGTGTATGAACCGGGGTTGTCTTCCTCTTGCCGGCCGCGGTTTGGCGGTTATAGTTCATGTGTGGCTCGCCACATTATGTCTTGCCGTTCTTGTTTTTACTCCCCATAGTCGAGCGGCAACTCAAGAAGAAACGAATCCGTTTATTTGGCAATCGCTGGTTGAGCGTTTGGCAAAGGATGGGTGGGACCGCGATACCGTCAATTTTCTTTACACCAAGTCCGGTGCTGTCTTTGATCCTAATATTATGGGCAATAAAGTCGATGCACTGACCGAGCGCCGTTTTGCCCAGCGTACCCAACGACCGGAGAAGCAGTCTGACTTGGGTGAGAATCCGTCTGAAATACCTCTCGAACAATCCGGATATCGATATTACCTCAAGCCGTGGGTCATTGCGTGGGCTCGTGAGTACACTAAAGAAAATCAAGCCCTTCTTGAACGAGCGTATGAGACGTATGGAGTACCAACGGAGTTTCAGGTGGCCATTTTGCTTGTGGAGAGCAAACTTGGTTCCACGTTGGGAGACCGCAAGGCCTTTGATGTGTTGTCGAGTATGGCCTTGACGGCGGATTTTTCCTTGCTTGAACCCCATCTGGAATCTCTGACATCGACAAGCCGTCGCGAGTACGCCAAGGGCTATGTGGCGAAGCGTGCGCAATGGGCCTATACCGAGCTTTCATCTCTGCTCAAGTATGCGAGTGCCAACAATCAAGACCCGACGACTATTCCCAGCTCTATTTATGGAGCTATCGGAATTTGTCAATTTATCCCGAGCAATGCTTTGCGTTATGGGGTGGATGGGAATGGTGATGGTCGAGTTGATCTTTTTCTTTTGGAAGATGCTATTCCGAGTTTGGCAAACTATCTGAAGCAGCATGGATGGACGGCCGATCTCACCGAAGACGAGCGAGATAAGATTCTTTTTGCGTACAATCATAGTACAACATACGTGCGGGCCATCTCGTCGATAGCTGTTCAGCTTAAAAATTTATCAGACGATGCGCCATATTCAGGTGGCTCGTGTCGCGCCTCTGGAATTCGACACGAAGGATATCCCAATCAGCACGAACCGTTGTCTCCGCGTTCCTCCCCTTCTGGACATTTTTCCAATTCATAACCTGCAGCTCTTTTCTTTTCCCCATGGTCCATGACTTCGCCTCGGTCTCGTGGTGAATCATGTGTGTCCAACATCTTGTGATGTATCCCATAAAAGACATTCCTGGCAGAACAGGACTCCTGTCCTGCTGTCCCGAAAAAGAGGCTGCCCACAGTCCGGCTTGGGGCAGGTGTGGTGTGTCGGTTCTATCCTTGGACACGAAAAAAATCGGGGAGGGCAGTGGGACAAGTCGATGCGACATGTTCCGGTTTCATGCGGCCCGAGAGAGCGATGAAACAGGCGGTCTGTCGGGCTGGCAAAAAGGCTGGGGGACTGTTGTTCTGGAATATCTCGATAGGGGCAATTGTTTTCGGGGGAGGGGGGATTGAAACGTATTGTTGGAGATGTTTTGTCGTTTTTCATATCGGTATATCTATGTTTTTGTGTGGTTTTTGTCAAGTTTTTACGTACATCGTATACGAAAATGGCTTTTACATAGCCTCACGAGCCATCCAGACAACCCTTCCTATGATGCGGACATTCGCAGAATTGTCCGGTTCGATGTCTATGGGGGGGTAAAGAAGGCGATTATCGCTGATGAGAACAATGATCCCAGGTTTTTTATCGAGCCGTTTTATACATATTTCATCATCAATACCAACGGCGAATATTTTCCCCGTCAGAATATCGGTTTGTGAGAGGTCAACGAGCACGATGTCGTCGTCTCGCAGGGTTGGCACCATGGATTCTCCTGTAACGCGAAGAAGTCGCATGTGCGCAATTTGTCCCTTGCCCTTGAGCCACTCACGGCGAAAGGCATAATACGATTCAATGTCGTGATCCGATTCCAGCGTATCTTGGTCGGGTGACCATTTCGCTTTGACAAGGGGGATATAGATAAAGTCGTTGGAGTGGTAGTGCCCGGGGTACTCCATGAGTCCCGTCACATGCTGTTTTTCGGCATGGAGAAAAGGTGTCCCCTGGCCCGTTTCGAGCCAGACAGGATTGACGTCTTTAAGACGTCCCAGTCGCATGAGCCAATCAGCAGGAATGCGGCCACGTTTCTTGGCGTCGGTGATGGACTGTTTGCCGACATCGAGAAGTCGAGCCAGTTCGGTTTGAGTTTTAACGGCAAGAACGGTTTTGATGCGTCCGAGGATGTCGTCCACTGCGTTCCCGTCCGTATAATACGTCTTATGCGTACTATTCTTCTTCATGTACTATTTTCCTTGACAGGTGTTCGCGTGTATTCTATTCTCGGACACGCCAAGGGGAAGAAGCCCTTATGAAAAATATGGAAAATACATCCTTTTGATGTGATGCCATGGCCTATGGCATGTGTCAAGGAAATTGGAATCGTAGTAAGTCAATAGCTGACGATGAGCGAGGGAAATCCAATGGATCGACTTGTTATTGCAGGGTTGGAGCAGATTTGTTCGGAGATGAGTTGTTCGAAAAAAACGTTGTATAAATGGATTCGGCAACGGCAATTTCCTGCCTTCAAATTGGATGGAATCTGGCGGTGTCGTCCAAAAGATGTGGATGTCTGGCTGGAACGTCAACGACGTACAGCGACATCGAGGGGTTCTGGGCGACGATCTGTTCCTCGATAACGGATGCAAGAATGCCTCTTTACGTCACCGGGCTGTCGCCTTATTCTCTCCAGATGAAGATCTCTCCTCTGTATTCTCGGGTTCGCCGCCTGCATGTTGTGGTGTGGGTTGTGATATGTCTTCTTGTCGGCATGGCGGGGTGTGCGCAAGCCCCGTATACAGGCCGTTCTCAACTGATCCTTCTGGATAAGGAACAGGAGATGCTTTTGGGGATGAAGGCGTCGGAAGAGGTGAAACGCACGGAGCGGCTCTCCACGGATGCTCGTCGTGTTGCCTTGGTCAATCGTGTTGGGCGACGAATTGCGGCGGGGGCTGCACGTCCTGAGTATCAATGGGAGTTTTATGTTGTCGCCAATGATACGCCGAATGCGTTCGCCCTGCCCGGTGGCAAAGTCTATGTGTATGAGGGGATGTTTAAATATGCCCGTACGGAAAACCAACTCGCCACGGTGATGGCCCATGAAATTGCCCATGTTATTGCCCGGCATGGGGTGGAGCGGATGAGTTCGCAAATGGCGTTATCTTTGGGAGGTGACCTTGCTGGTCTTATGGTCAGCGGGGGGGATGCTGCGGCGTTCAATACCTTTCAACAGCTGTATGGGTTTGGCTCCCAAGTCGCCGTTGGTCTGCCGCATAGTCGATCCCAGGAGTCCGAGGCTGACCGTATTGGCCTGATTCTTATGGCCAAAGCCGGCTACGATCCGCGGTCGGCGTTGTCATTTTGGCAGAATATGTTGTATACTGATACAAGCCAACTTCCGTTTTTTTTGTCCACTCACCCAACAGACGAAGAACGTATTGCTGACCTTGTCGACGATATGCCGGAAGCGATGCAATATTATACTCCCGTGCAAAAGGAGCCTCGGAGTTATCTTCCTGGTGCATTCGATGCTCCGTATTCTCCGCCATCAAGCGGTTACCAGCCGTATCGATATTGACGATACACCTCTTGCCACCTCTCCCTGGAATTCATATAAGAGGGTATTCCTATAAAAAGTTGTGAGGCATGTGCCATCATGAGTATTGCGACGAAGCGCATCATCGTTGGGGGTGCTTTCGGTCTGGTTTTTCTCCTTTTCGTATCAACGTATGCATGCGCATATTCTTTGTATGGACAGACGGATGAGTACGGGATTGTCCATCTGAGCACCGCCCCTCGGGATGGGCTGGTGTTGATTTATGAAGGGAAAAACAAACCGACACTCGGTATGGCGGCTATTCGGAAACTTATCAAAAAACATGGCGGAGAAGCCAAAGAAATGAAGAAGGAGTGGATTGCCGAGCATGTGCCGGCACAGCTTCTGAAGCCTCGAAAGGGGCGTCCATTTCCGAAAGTGAAACCGTCGGCGAAAATTCTCAAATATATCGACGCATCAAGCAAAAGGCATAAACTCGATCCGGAGCTTGTTTACGCTGTGATTGAGCAGGAATCCGGATTCGCCAATTTTGCGGTCTCACCCAAGGGAGCGCAAGGACTTATGCAGATTATGCCTGAGACACAGGCGTTGCTCGGTTTGACCGAGCCGTTTGATCCTGCTCGCAATATTGAAGCCGGCACACGGTATTTGCGCTGGATGATGGATAAATTCAAGCATGTTAAATTGGCGTTGGCCGCATATAACGCCGGTCCCGAAGCGGTCAGTCGATATAATGGCATCCCTCCATACGAGGAAACACGGTATTACGTAGCCCGTATATTGTCGCGTTATGCTATGCTGAAAGGAATATGAGTCGACGCTTTTTTGCTTCTCTCTATGATGAGAAATAAACCTTTTCTGCCAACAACAGAAAAGGTTTATTTTTGCCTGCCGTTCGATCTTTTCGTTTGTATTGTTCTCCTGTTCGAGTGTGAGTTTGCTTTCTTGCGCCTTGCTTTGACGAGTCGAACTTCGTATGACTTCGCATTGTGCGGTAGGCAAGAGAGTCATTGGTTTTCTTTCAATGTGTGGAGTGACTATGCAATCTTCGTTGTTGGCTTTGTGGAATGAGATCCCCCCGTATGTGCGTATACGGTTGCTTGTTGGCTCCACCGGTTCAACACAATTGATTGATGTTGCAGAAACCGCGTTGCGCGCCGCCTCGGAAAGTATGGAGTCCGGCAACGCCAATATGACGAAGACGCTCCTGCACTTGACACGAAGCGCCATGGTGGATGCATGGACCGAAAGCCCGGCCAATCTGGGCTTGGCCAACCAGCTCGTTGCGGTCGGTGCTCGTGTTGCTGCGGTTGTTGGGGAAGATAAGTCTCCATTACTCCATGTTCTTTCAAGATGCGGCACACGTTACGATGTCGATGTGGATACGCGGTATTATCTTCGTACATTACAAAAAAATGACACGGAGAAAGCCGGGCAATATTGTTCCACGCAATTTGGGAAATCAGGAAATTATTTTTGGCTGGATAAAGTGCATGAGTTGGCATTGCAAGACCACCGGCCCGATGTCTTGGACGCATTTCTCCAGCAACACGATGAGGTGTTGCACCGTCCTGTTTCGACGCTTCTCCATGCCGAGGCAGCCTATTTAGCGCACGACTATGCTCGTGCGGAATCCATCTACCGCACGATAGAGAATGACCCCGTTCTTGCTGAATGCACTCCTGCATTCTTACCACGTCGCGCAGAGATGCAGTACAGGCAAGGACATCGAGGCGACTGCCTCGCTTTCTTGCGCCAGGCTCTCCAAAGGCGGCCGTTGACAGCGCATCTCACCTATCGACTGTTCGACCTCCTTTCCGAGACGGATACGGCAATAACGGTACCTTCAGGTCGCACGGCGGTCTTGTTGTATACGTACAATAAGGCTGAGGTCCTTGAGAAGACCCTTGAAAGTCTGTGTGGAACGGATTTACCCGGCGTTCGTCTTGTTGTGCTTGATAATGCAAGTACGGATGGGACGAAGGATGTGCTGGCCAAGTATGCCGCGCTTTTGCCTTCGTTTCAGGTGGTGACACTCCCCGTGAACATTGGCGCTCCGGCGGCCCGCAATTGGCTCATGGCCTTGCCGGAAGTGCAGGAGTGTGACCATATTGCCTACCTTGATGATGATGTCTTGCTTCCTTCGGATTGGCTTGGCCGACTGTATGCCGGTTTTGATCGCTATCCCGAAGCCGGGGTGATCGGTGCCCGCATTGCCGATGCCGTTTCGCCTGATGCGCTGCAGGCGGTGGGGTTTCATCTTCTTGCGTCGTTATACCCTGCTTCCGGGAACATCCCCTTGGACGATCCGCTATTCGATTTGGCGGCCATACACAGCCAAAGCGCCGATTCCGGCCAATTCCGCCTGATGTCTCCGTGTACATCCGTGATGGGATGTTGCCACCTTTTCAAAACAGAAACACTCAATACCGTTGGACCGTTTGATATTCGGTTCAATCCCACACAATTCGATGACGTTGACCATGATCTTCGTCTTTCATTGCAGGGAAGAAGCCCCGTCTATCAGGGGCATCTTCGCGTTGAACACATGAGTACATTGCAGGGAAATCGATTTGTTTCCGGCTCAAAACTCGGCAATTCCGCTGCAAATAAGCACAAGTTGCAGACAAAATACTCTTTGAAGGAGCTGACGCAACTTGCTACATTTCAGTATGAGACCATTGAATCAGATTTTTTTGAGAAATTGCGGCATGTTGTTGCGGCCGAGTGTATGGATGGATAGCATTGGGAGATTTTTTTCCCCTTGAGTATGACTCGCGGGGAGAGGGATTTATCATGCTGTTGAAGAAAATGTTTCATTGTATACGATGAGAATCCGCCGTCATATGGGGCTTTTTATCCTTGGCTTCTTTATCGTCTGCGAACAACTTTACTTGCCCGATGCCGTTTCGAGCGGTATCATTCAAAAGCACAACATCAAATGACGTTTTCTGATCATCGAAATACAATGAAAAAGCGAAAGAACGCCATGGCATCACAACGGCCTTCCGGCTTTACCATGATTGAAATCATTTCCGTTCTTCTTCTCGTCGGAGTTCTTGCCGCCGTGGTCACTCCCCGCATGATGAATGTCGGAGTCGATGCGATTGCCGAAGCCGATGCCCTCAAAGTGGCTTTGCGCTATGCACAGATTAGAGCGATGAGTGATATTGATACGTGGGGAATTCAGGTCAATGCAAATAGTTATCAGCTTGTCGAAAATAATGCCGATGTCATAGGTGCCACGCTACCCGGAGAATCCGATACGCATACTTTTCCGACTGGAGTCAGTGTCACAGCCGGTGCGGCGACCTATTACTTTAACTGGCGCGGCATGCCGACCGATAGTACCGGCAACACTGCCGTGACAACGACGGAAACCATTACAGTGACAGGCGGACAGGCGGTAAACATTTCCATCACGCCGTATACCGGCTTTATTCCGTAAGAGTTCTCTATGAAAACAACGAACAGACCAATTCCGCAGACAGGATTCACCCTGCTCGAAATCATTTTGACACTTGTCATTCTCGGTATTGCGGCAACGACCATTGTTCCTTTCATGGGGTGGAAGCTCATGCGAAGTGGGGATGTGGAGAGCCGCCTCGAAACAGATGTGGCATTGAATCAAGTCATGGAGAGGATGGTTGCTCATTATACAGATTTGATGTCTAGCTGTTCTTCATTGGCTACATGCAAAGCACGGCTCGATGAACTCTATGGTGGGTCGGATTCAACGGATGATATTGGAAGTGCCGGATCGACTGTGAGCAGTGGTGATTATGGAACGTACTACGTTCAAGAAAATAAGTATGTTGACTATGACAAAAATACTAATACTTTTGTGAATGGGGGGACTTCTTCCCTTTACCTTCTCGTGATAATCAAGCCTGATGCAGCCTCGCAATTGAGCCTCACCTATCTTTTTTCAGCATATGCTGGTGGTGGGGCTTCCGATGAGTCATGATGTGAGTTTTGCCATGAAGACACATCGTGGTTTCACGCTGATTGAAATCATTGCCGTCCTCGTCTTGACGGCTATTTTGGTTGTCACCGGTGTGCAACTTCTTTCCAATATTATGCTTGGGTATGTTTCTGCCGAGCAGACGTATCAAAATACACAAAAAGCACAAGTTGCATTGGATCGTATTGTCGTTGAGCTGACGTCTGTAGCGTCCATGGGCGCTATAACAGCGTGTTCACAATCGAATATAACGTATACCGATGGAACGAATATTTTTATGATTTATCAAACTGGCTCTGTTGTATTGTATAATATGGGTGGTGTCGTAGGAACTCAAGATTATACGCTTATGGACGATGTTGATCAAAACAATGGATTGCGATTTACGTGTTACGATAGCTACACCGGGACATCGGTTGCAGCAAGTGTTGGAGATATTAAACTTGTTGATGTTGCATTGAGATTTTCGGTTGGACAAGATTTGTTCAAAGATCTTTCGACGCAAGTTGCCATACAGAGTTATTAACGTTTTGGAGTGTTTATGGAAAAGCGCGACCATCGAAGGCAAAGTCACCGGCACATGCGCGGTTCAACGTTGCTCTATGGAATTGTTTTGTTGGTCGCTGTTGGTGCTTTGGGAGCGGCGCTTTCCAATACGAGTTCTCGATCTTCATTCGGTCAACTTCGGGAAAATCAGCGTGCGCAGGCCTTTTACCTTGCGCAATCCGGTATCAATTTTGCCCGCACGGTCGGCGGGACGAAGTTGAGCTCATTGTCAGCGAGTGGAAGCTTAGCGATTACAGTAGGAACAGGGAAAGATATCGCTCTGGACTTTACAATGCCTACAGGCAGCACCGATTATCTTCTCGATAGTATAGGAACAATAAATAACGGCACAAATGGTGAAAGCAATTTTAAGTTTAGTTCTATTCCTTTATCTGCTGCTGGACTTGAAGATGACGTGAGTGGGGGAGGGCCTACGAATGATAAGTATGATTATGCCTTGTTTTCAACAAAAGGCAACACAGATATTGGAAATAAAGCCCAAATTACAGGAAGTGTATATGCACACAATGTTAATTGTCAACATTGTCAGTCTGATCATAACAATGAGGATGGCGGGAAGTTTATTGTAACAGGAAATATTGTTGCAATGAATAATGTTAGGATATCGAGTAATAGTACTGTTGGTGGGAGTATTTGTGTCGGGAATAATCTGTTTACAAAAAGTGGTGTCTCAATTGGTGGAGATTTGTATGCACAACGCAATATCGTTATTGAGGATAGTAATTCAGAAATTGGAGGGAGTATTTTTGCAAAAAGAAATGTATATTTAGGGCAAAACTGCATTGTAAAAGGTGATGTCCATGCTGGAGGATATGTTTTTCTTCGTGATGATGCAAAGGTATATGGGAATATTTATTCTGGAAACTATGTAAAGACTGATAAATCTGATTCGGTAGTTGGACAGGATGGAAATGGATTGGGTGATATTAATGCGGCAAGCTATGTTGATCTCAAATTTGGTGCAATAATTTACGGAAACATTATTGCTGGAGGATATGTGAACACAGATGGAACAAATAATCCTCCTATTGTTCATGGTGACATAACAGCAGGACGCAGTATAGATTGTTACAGTGATAATACGGTGGTGGATTGTTCTAAATATGTTGGAGGTGATTGTTTCCCTGATGTCCACAATCCTCCTATTGTAGCCCCTACAGCGCCTGAACCATGTGAGACAAAAGACGCGCCTAGTCTCAATGAAGATTTTAATACAGGAAATATCTCTATAACTATTAATGGCTATTTGGAAGAAAAAGTAATTTTTCCAGGTGAATATGCATCTCTGCAATCGAGTTGGAATGAAAATTCTGTGTACATGTCTGCTGGGACTTATACATTTTCATCAATTGATCTTGGTGGTAATACAAATTTCTATTATGATCTTTCTGATGGCGATATTCTTGTGTTTGTTGATGGGAATATCATAAAAAATGGTCCGTTGAATATATATATTAAGACAGATTCACTCCCTTATACTAATATTAAAGATTTATCTGGTGATGATATTCAATATGCTTCCCAAGTTCATTTTGAAGGAAAAACATTTCAAACTCAGAATGGAAACAATTCTGATTGGTTTGGAACAATTCTTTGTGAAGGAAAATTGGAGTTTGGATCAAAAGACTACTTGATTGGCGCATATTTTACACAGTCTGGTCCTGTAAAAATGAATACAGAATTTACGGTTATATATGTCTTGTCAAACTATGCAAAAGAGCATTGGTATTGATTTGAACCAACAATCAACATTATTGCATCTTGCCATCATCATGCCCGTCTACAACGAAGAAGACGCCATCAAAGGCGTCCTCATGGATTGGGTAAGCATGCAGGACGCGCTGTCTCTTGACTATGAGCTGCATGTCTATAATGACGGTTCAACCGATAATACGGCAGAAGTGGTGCGAGACGTTGAAGCGATGCATCCCTGCGTCGTGCTGCATGATCGTAAGGAAAATTGGGGACATGGCCCGACGATTCTAGCGGCCTACCGCGAACATCTCCATGTGCCGTGGATATTCCAAACAGATTCCGATGGAGAGATCGGCCCCGAACATTTCCCCGAACTGTGGGAAAAGCGCGAAGACTATGATTTACTTCTCGGCTATCGTACGGGAAGAAAATCCCTCTCATCAGAAAACTCGCCACTTGGGGCGCCCGAACGCTCGTGAGGTGGTGCTTCGGTGGCAATATCAAAGACGTGAACGTGCCGTATCGACTGATGCGGAGTGAAGCGTTAGCTGGTATTGTTCAGCATATTCCGGAGGATACGTTTGCTCCGAATGTGCTTGTGTGTGGTCTCAGTGTGAAGGCAAAATTACACATCGCTCAAATGCCAGTCGTGTGGAATGCATTGAGAGATACTTCTTCATTGAGCGGTGCGGCAGGAGCAAAGAAAATATGGGATGCTGCTTGTCAATGTGTACGATTTTGGGTTGTTCTGAGTCAGTCTCAATCTGGTGAATAAGGCCAAGAGCCAGTTAACAGTGTCTGTGCAGCTCCCGCAGTTGTTTTTCTTGCTATTTCGATAGAAATTTCAGAGCTATCATCTTTAAATGTATATGTTGCTGTGTAATCTCCAAGGTCTTCATCGTTGTTGTCGATGAGAAATGCAGTTATTTCATTGCCTTCTGGCCATGCTTTATTTGTAAAAATTAATCTTGAAACAGCAGCTGAGCAGCGTGAATATGCTTCTGCAAGTGCAGCTTGAGACGCTTGTCTTTGAGATTGAGAAATAAGGTCTGTATAACGTCCAATAAAGAATGTTGTGAGTATTGCAATGAGTACGAGAACAGAGAGCAGTTCTACTAAAGTAAAACCATTCAGTGCCAAAGTATTTCGTCTTGATTGGTGAGTATCTTTTGTTGTCTTCATTGAATATCGGACGGGTGTACCGATAGACGGTACACCCGTATGGTTCGTATTGCTTTATGGTGTAGGTGTAGGTTTTGCTTCAATAGGTGAAGTCCAAGTCCCTGTCGCTTCTGAGCCATTGGCATTTGTGTCTTTATCGCCAGTAGCTTTAATTGCAACAGTCTGCTTTGTATCGTTTGGATCAAAAGTCAATGTATAGTCTCCAATATCCAGTGTTTTCTCTTCAGCTCCAGCTCCAGCTTTTTTTACTACGGCTGAAGCATTTGGTTCCGTATTCCCCTCGAGGATGAGTTTAGCAACAGCCATTGAGAGTCTGGATTGACCTTCTGCCACAGCTTGTAAAGCTGCTTTGTTCCTTGCATCTTCCGTGAGATCGGTAAACCTCGGAACAGCGACAGCAGCCAGAACCCCCAAAATGACCAATACGGAGATAATTTCAATGAGGGTAAAGCCTCGTTGCTTTTCGTTTTTTTTCATTTCTTTTTCTTGCATGAACAAGTCCTTCTTTTGAGTTGACACGGTAAAAACGCATCCATTGTGGGCAATGCAATTGAAGCAAAAAACATGCAAAACGTAATGTCTGTCTTATTTCCTTTTAATTTAGTGTATTAGAGTTTGTCTATGTATAGGTGTTTGTGTTGATCTCCAAATTTTGAAGTACATATCTTCAATATGTGATGGTATAATTGGTAGAATAGACCACTAAAAATCTTTCATTTAAATGATGTCGGTTCAATTCCATGCTTCTTCACACGGTGCCAGAGACTTCGTGGTTTGATGCCAAGAAGTTCCGCGGCTGTATTCTGGATGCCCTGAGTTTGTGACAGTGCAGCTTCGATGAGGCCTTTTTCATAAGCTGCGAGTTTTGCATCAAGATTGGTGCTGGATGTTGAGAAGGTTTCGAGCTGAGGCGTAGTGTGAGGGAGCAGTGACCCCACGATTTCTTCCGGAAGAATATCTGGTGCAATTGCTGTTTGTACAGAGGCCCGTACCGATGATCGTTCAACAATGTTCTTTAGTTCACGGACATTTCCAGGATAATCATACGTCATGAGAAGCGCCAAGGCCTCAGCCGATAACGTTTGGCTTTTTTCAGCTTTTTCGAGAAAAAAATCAGCGAGAGCAGGAATATCTTCTCGTCGCTCACGAAGGGGCGGGACAAGTATAGGAAAGACATTGAGTCGATGGAACAGGTCTTCTCGAAATTCTCCGCGTTGAATTTTGGATTTGAGATCATGGTTTGTCGCGGCGACAATGCGTACATCAATGTGGTGTGTTTTGACACCGCCGACACGCTCAACGCATCCGGTTTCAATAACGCGTAATATCTTTGCTTGTGTTTCCATCGGCATATCGCCGATTTCATCAAGAAAAAGGGTCCCCCCATGTGCAAGTTCAAATTTGCCTTTTTTATTGGCGATTGCACCGGTAAAAGCACCTTTTTCATGTCCAAACAACTCGCTTTCCAAGATTCCCGACGCAATGGCTGCGCAGTTGATGGCGATGAACGGTTTCTCTGCTCTCCGACTTTGTGCGTGCACCCCCTGAGCCACCAGCTCCTTACCTGTCCCGGATTCTCCGGTGATCAGCACCGTGGCATTGCTTCCAGCAACTTCTAAAACCTGTTTCAGTAAGCCTCGTAGGGCGCGCGATTCGCCTTTGAAATCAGGAAAATAAGCCTTTGCATCGAGCTTGTTCAGAACCTGTGTCACTTGCTGCGAAACGCGCTCGAATTGTTCCAGGTCAACGCGTGTGCGTTGTTTCTCAGGTGGACGTGTATGTTCCAGTCCGGCTTGCGCTTCTTTCATAAACTGGGAAATAGGACGAAGGAAAATACTGACAGCTATACCCGACCCCAAAAGGGATATGGTGCCGGCCACGGTCGCTGTAAAGAGAGTTTGATTGGCGATCGATTTGAAATGCTGCAGGATGTCACTTGAAAGAATAGACATGACTGCAATGAATGTTGCCCCCCCAACGATAAGTGGGACAAGAATCCGTAAACCTATTTCATAACGCGGAGCATTCTTTTTTTTATTCATACCACGTCTTGAGGTTACATTTTGACCATCTTGGTCATGTCCCACATGGGCATAAAAATGGCGAGTGCAAAGAAACCGACCACAGCGGCCAAACCGACGACGAGAAATGGGCCCAAGGCTTCACTCAGGTTCGATACAGCATACTTCACTTCATCATCATAGTGCGTGGCAACAGCATTCATCATGTCGTCAAGGTTCCCTGTTTCTTCACCAATGGCCACCATGTTGATCACCATGGGGGTGAAGTACTTCGCCTTTCTTAAAGGAGCCGAAATACCACGGCCTTGTTTGAGCAATTCTGAGATTTTACTGAACTCTCGTGAGATCGCCGCATTACCAATTGTGTCCGACAATATCTCCATGGATTGCAGCGCGGTTACGCCGCTGGCCTGAAGAATTGCAAAAATGGATGCAAATCGGGACATCGCCGCCTTGATAAAGAGAGAACCAAGTACAGGAAGGTGCATAAGAAAGGCATCTTTTTTGACTTTCCCGTCGTCGGTTTTGATATAGAATCGTAAAACAACAATAATCGCGACAAGAGCGATAAAAAGAAAGAATCCATATTGTGACAAAAAGTGATAGAGGCCAAGGGCAACTTTTGTCGGCATGGGGAGTTCAATTTTGGCCTTTTTGAACAAGTTGACAAAATTTGGAATAACAACAGTAAGTAAAACAAAAAAAGCAACCCCCAATGCAAGGACAACAATGATTGGATATTGCATGGCAGAGCGGATATCACTTTTTACTTTGTTTTCATGCTCAATAATATAAATCAGTCGATCAAGCACTTCTGGAAGTGACCCAGCGGCTTCGCCGGCTTTGATCATACTGACATAGAGTGATGAAAAGACAGAAGGGTGCTTGGCAAAGGCTACAGAAATACTGGCACCTTTACGTATGTCGTCTGCCATGACGAGACAGACATATTTGAGTTTTTTATTTTCCGTTTGTTGTTCGAGAATGCGTAACAGTTCGAGAACGCCGATACCGGCCTTGAGCATTGTTCGAAGTTGCTTGGTGAACAGAATCAAGTCTTGTGCTTTGACCCTGGTCAATCGAATGCTCAACGCTGCACGCCCTCCGGCGTGGGAGGTTGCTCTGACTCCGGACTCTACTTTAATGGGGATATAGCCGAGTCCCGATACTTTGAGGCGTGCGGCATCGTCGGATTCGGCTTCGATTTCTCCTGTGACCGAAGATCCATTTTCATTCAGTGCGTTATAGACATAGAGTTTTTTGGCCACTGTACAATGCCTCCGGAAACCACAATACGAAACAACGACTCTTGCGCCTTGTCAGACCGGTTACGTTGAAGAAATATCTGTCTTTCTTTGCATCCTGCCGTGTATGCAAACGATGTGGACTTGCATACTCGCAGAGGTGAAAGGACACATCGCCTGTTTGAATTTGCTACACCATAACAGCAGAAGCCGCTTCTTCAAACGTTGTTTTGCCGCTGAGAATTTTATTTTTGGCGTCATCTCTCAATAAGTGCAATACCCCGCGGCTGATTGCATTCTGGTTGATGAGCGAGGCAGAGGCGCGTTCAAGGATAAGTTCCTGGATTTCGTCGTCGACCAATAAGACTTCAAACAGTCCAGTACGTCCTTTATACCCGGTGTTTCCACAATAATAGCAGCCTTTCCCGCGCATAAAGTTTCGGTCTGCGTATTCTTCCATTCCCCATGCTTTGAGGACATTGGGGCTTGGTCGATATGATTCTTTGCATTGCGGGCAGATGGAGCGCACAAGGCGTTGCGCAAACGAAACAAGGAGCACCGACGCGACGAGAAAGGGTTCAATACCCATGTCGATAAGACGAGTGACGGCGCCGGCTGCATTATTGGTATGGACCGTACTGAAGACGCGGTGACCGGTGAGCGCAGCTTGGGTGGCAATGTTGGCAGTTTCACCATCCCGAATTTCACCGACCATGATGACATCAGGGTCTTGTCGCAGAATGGACCGCAAGCCGCTCACGAATGTCATGCCGGCCTTGGTGTTGAGTTGGACCTGACGAATGTTGGCAAGTCGATATTCAACCGGATCTTCAAGCGTGATAATATTAATATCAGGGCGATTGATCTCTCTCAAAATGGCATACAATGATGTGGACTTCCCACTCCCTGTCGGTCCGGTGGACAAGATCATGCCGTGCGGTTTGATGATGACCTCATGGATTTTGTCCATATCCAATGTGCTCATGCCGAGGTCGCTCAAGGTGAGTCCTCCGGATGACATATCGAGCAGACGCATGACCAGGTTTTCCCCATAGATTGTGGGGAGTGTCGAGACGCGGATATTGATTTCGCGATTCTCCATAATGACGGTAAACCGCCCATCCTGGGGAATGCGGGTGATGGCGATATCCATTTTGGCTAAAATCTTAACACGCGAAATGATCGGCAAGATCATGTTCTTGGACGGCGCTGGATATTCCTTCAGCTTGCCGTCGATGCGGAATCGAATTTGGACGGATTTCTGTTCCGGGCTGATGTGCACATCGCTGGCCCCTTCACGAACGGCCTGACTGAGGAGGGAGTTGACAAGGCGAATAACAGGCGCTTCTTCAGCCATATCCTGCAGATTGCCGACATGTTCGTCGCTTTCGCCGACGGCTGTTTCTTCATCGACAGCAAGCGCCTGTATGCTGTCGATAACCCCATCCATCCCGGCGGCCATGCCATAAATGGAGTTGGAGAGCTGACCAAGCTCTTTCTCGCTGCAAATAACCGGCTCGACCTCGCAGTTGGTGAAAACTTCCACGGCGTCGATGGCCCCGAGATCAAGAGGGTCATTCATAGCGAGTTTGAGCAGGTGTCCGTCTTTTTGTAACGGCGCAACCTTGAATTTCATGGCCAGATCAGCCGGAAGAATGGCCGAAAGCCCGACCTCAACAGTATAGCGATTTGGGGTGTAGAGTTCGAGATTCATCTGTTGGCCGAGAACAGTAAGAATCTCCTCTTCTTTGAGCGTGCCCTGGCGGACGATTTGTTGTCCGAGTTTGAGGTTGTTTGCGCGGCTATCTACAAGGGCGTGTTGAAGTTCTTCTTCGCTAATGAGGCCGGCATTGACAAGCATTTCGCCAAGTCGCAACGGTTTTTTGCGCATGTATTCTCCAGGGCGAGGGAAACCGTGACCAGCAGGTGGGGATGGTCACGGTTTCCTAAGAACGTCGTATTATTCTGCAGTTGATTGCAGTGAGTATTTGGACATCAAGTTTTCCGGGTCTGGCGTGGAGACTGTCGGTCCATGTGCCAGCGCTCGCTGCGGCAGGATGTGCGGGGTGATGAAAACAAGCACTTCCTCCATCTCTTCGCTTTTCGCCGTCGATTTGAATGCATAGCCCAATCCCGGAACATCTTTGAGGAATGGAACCCCGGAATCGCTGTCTTGAATGACGTTTTTGGTCAAACCGGAAATGACGATAGTCTCTCCATCTTCAACAATAAGCGATGTTTCTGTCTGTTTTTTGATGACCGGGGGGTTGCCTTGCACCCAGTTGTTTTTGTTTTCATCCACCTGGTCGTTTTTGACGAGCACTTTCATGCGGAGGTTGTGTCCATCAACAATATGCGGTGTCATTTCAAGACGTAGAACGGCATCGATGAACTCAACGTTCGTGCCGTTTTGCGACGTGGACACATACGGAATTTTGCGTCCATTTTCCGTGTAGGCCGTCTGATTTTCCAGGGTGGTAATGGAGGGCGAGGAGAGAATATTGACCTTGCCGTCTTCTGCTAGGGCCGTGAGTTGCAGTTCAAGAATATTCTCCCCAATGCGACCAAAGAGAAAATCCAGAGCCATACCTTCGGCGCCAAGGCCGGTGGTCGGGTCAATATTGATGCCTCCAGGAAAGTTGAGGCCATACCCCTGCCCGGATTGCCCGGGACCATAGTAGGGTGTTGAACTGCCGGATAATGGATCGGTCGCCGCGGTGCCTGTTCCGCCTGGTGCGGCCCAAAAATTTTGACCGGCCAGCCCCGTGCGGAAAATACCACCCCATTGCACGCCAAGTTGTCGTGCGGTTTCTTTCGTTGTTTCAATAATATATGCCCTGAGGGTTATTTGCGACCGCGGTCGATCGAGTTTGGAAATGAGTTTCACAATTTGTTCGGCATCGGTTTGGGCGGCCTGGATGATCAGCGAGTTGCTGTGCTTGTCCGCGACAACCGATCCTTGGATGCTGCCGCTAACGCGTTGTTGAGACGCCCCTTGTTGTGCGTCTCCGCCGTCTTTTGCCATATCGGAAGATTGGCCAAGGTAGTTGTTGACCGTGTTATACAACTCATCCAAGTCTGCATATTGGATATCAACCTGCAAGGTGACCAAAGGTTCGGCTTCTTTGAGCCGCACAACCTGCTTGATACTTTCTTCCTGCGCTTTTTTGAGTTCGTTTTCGCGGTTGAGGTCGTCTATGGAGAGCACCCGCAATATTGGACCATCCCATTTATATGACAGGCCGTTGGCAAGAAGAAGACTTTCAAAAACAGAGTTCCAGGGGGCATTGGATACATTCAGGCTCACCGGGCGCAACGTTGTATTTTCCGTTGTCTCTTGAGTCGATTGTCTCTGGTTGTTTTCCGAATCTCCCTGTCTATTTCCTGAATTTGAAGATGCTGATTGGGTCTCCGCGGTCGATGCCGAGGTGTTCGAGACTTTTCCAGAGGCAATGGATGAGGAGAGAACCAGGTTGACACTTCCAGCACGTGCCAAAGAACGCAACACCGACGCCAATTCCGCGTTGTTGAGCTTTAACGTAATGGGGTTGGTCGGCAATGGCGGATGTGTCGGTTCTGTTTTGACCGGCGTAATAGGGGTCACAGCGGCTTGAGAATACTCAATGGCGCGCGATTCTTGACGTGGAGAATAGCCTTTGGATTTTTGCGCCATGGCTTTCCATTGATCAAAAAACGGATCATGTACTTCAACGCCATTTTTTTTGCAGCCTGCGCAAAGAAGAACAAGCATCAGGCCCAAAATGGCCACAAACGGCATGGTTGCCCTTCTGTGTCGTAGATTGATGTATTGGCCTGGCATGACTGTATTGATCTCCCATCCATTTGGCGCCGGGTTGTCTGCGTCGCCGAAGTCAGATTGTTCTTGTACGTATTCGTATGGAGGGTGGGTTGAATTACATGGTTCCATCGTCGTTATAGGGAATTTGCAATATGGTTGATCCATTTTGTGACTGGAGCGTGACAAAGTCTGGCGTTATAGTGGTGATTTCGAAACCTCCTCCATCGAGAAGATCGCCGACGCCATAGTCCATGCCATTAATAATGGCATAATTTCCGGAAGGCGTTTCAAGAAATCCTGAATAGACGAAATTTCCAGTTCCGAAGGTGTCTCCATTGGGACCGGTAAACTCTTCTGGAGTAAAAAAAGGGTCACGAGTCCATGGTGTGGCCGCTGCTTCAAGAACGCGTTTTTCTTCTGGCGTCAACTGGAGTTGGTTTAAACGCGTGACGATAATTTTGGTTTGGCTTTCAATATCAGTCAAAGCAGCAGAGCGTACAGGCAGCTGATTTTTGGATATGAACATCGGAACAATATACATGCCGGAGCCGATAACGGCCACGAAGAGCATAAGGAAGACGAGGTTGCGTTCGCGTTTTGTCACGACAATGACGGCTCCGGTTTTATTTCCGTTATTTCAAAGCTAGCCAAAATTTGATGAAATATTTTTTACCGCTCGATGTTTGGGTGATTCGGACTTTTTCAAATTTGACGAGATAGGGCAAGGCTGCGAGTCGGAGAAGAATTTCTCGGAAGTCGTTCAGCTCCCCAAGCAATTCGAGATCAACAGCCAGCATCTTTGATTGATTTTCAAGCGTACGTGGATCGGGGGCGGCTATGGAGACGGCCATGCCTGTATTTTCGGCAAGCTCAATGAATGTTTTTGATATCATCGAAATGTCTTGGGTCGATAGCGCCGAACGTTGTTGGATATGATATTTTTGGTCGAACGTATGAATGACATCCGTAAGTCGTTTATACACAGGAAGCATGACTTTGTATTTATCGCGTTCAAAACGCAACTCTTCCAAAGTACGTGTAGCGCTTTGATTCGAAAGATACATGGGGATAATCCCAAGCGTGAAGAGTGCAACAAGAAGCACGAGTGCAATAAGTACTGTTGATCCAATTGCGCCTGAAATATTGAATGATTTTTTCATGCCTGCAGCCTCATGCTTTCATACAGCAGGAAAAGTACTCGCATTTTTTGTATCATGATATCTCTGCTGTAATAACAAAGCGTAATGCATCTTCACCTGTGGGAGCGCGTTTCTTCTCCGTGAGAGATATGTCACAATCTTCAATCAATTCAGACTGCCGCACAATGGCCATATAGCCGGCAAGCTCGGCCTCCTGGGACTCTAATGCTCCTAAAACAAAGCCGTCGAGGACGAGAATCTTTGACTTTTTGGCTTGTCCAACATTCTTCCTTGCTGTGCTGGCTTTATCTTTTGATTTTTGGGCAGCGGTGTCTTGGGGTGCCCCCATTTGAACGGAAATGGATGACAAACGGACATTTTGTGGTGTTAAGAGAAAAATTTCATTCAGTAAGGCGGTGCCTTGATTTTTTTCTGCTAAGAGACGCACGTAGTTGAGGTCGTTGGTGGCCGTCAGGGCCATTTTGTGAAGCAGGTTGATATCTACCGGTTTTTTCAGTGTAGCCAATTCGGATTCAAGTCGAACAATTTGGATTTGTTTTTCTTCCCTTGAATAGATTTGCCAGCCAAATACCCCCAAAAGAATCAGAAAAATCAACCCACATGCGACGAGTACCGTTTTGTTGGCGCGGTTGATTTTTGCTGCTTTTTCCTTCTCTTTATAGGTGTAGAGAAGGTTGGGCGTCATCACATTGTTTGAGACGGCTGCCGCTGTGGAGAGGCGAAAGGCGTTGCGTTCGGAGGCTTTCAGGTCCGGTGACAGCATGGAAGGGTGAAATGCCTGGCGGTTGGCCAATGGGTCGCAATTCTGGACAGGCATATCCAGGTTGTCACTGAAGTACTCGAGCAAAAGACGTGACGAGGACAACGGACCGGATACGAACATTTGCCGTACCGGGTCGTGTCCGAGCGTGACCGAGTAATGTTTGAACGTCATCTCCACCTGTCGAAGCAGACGTTCCAGAGCCGGCGCGGCCATATCGAAAATTTCGGTTTTATCTACTCCGCGTTCCGCCAGGCTTCTCGGTATTCCAATACGCTCATCGGCCAGTGAGAGAATAAGTGTATTGGAGTCGATACCGTTGTCTTCGGGTTCTTTTTTTAGCGTCGTTTGTGGCGCCTTGTCCGAAGGAGGGGGGGGCGCATTGTCCCCATCTTCTTCGTCTGAGGCTGAAGGCGACTCCGGAATATCGAGTGCTTCCATGGACTCTGCATCAGGTTCCTCGACAGGAGGTGCAGGAGGTTCAAGCAAGTCCATGAGAGCGTTGGGAGTCGAATCCTCCGGGGAAGACATCGTCTCGACAGGAGAATTGTTCAGGGAATGCTTTTTCTTCTCGGAAGCTTTTCGTGCGGATGACTGCGAGGCCGTTTTGGTCGGATCGAATAATAATTCCAGTTCATCCGCAAGGCCGGAGCTTTCGGCGTGATCTGCTTTTTCGTCTATTGGTGGCTTTTCGTCATCCCTCGACGTCATTTCTCGCGGTACAGGTGTAAACGTTTCTGCTTCTGTTTGCGGTTCAAGTTCGAGATGCAGTGCTTCGTCGATATCCGGATCAGGCTGATCGAATGGGGGATTATCAAGACTTGGGGTATCCTCAAGAACGAGGACCGAGGGCAACTCTTCATCGTTCGGGGCGGGAACGTCGTAATTCTCGGGGCGCAAACGCCGGAGCGGTGCCGAACGAGGCTTGTCTTCGAGGTCTTCTGGTGATGTAAGAGGGTGAAGTTCGTGGGGCTCGTCTTGATTGTCCGGCTCGATTTCTAATTCAAGAGGTGGTTCAATCTGCTCTGCGTGCCGCGTGGATTGCGTATGTTGAGGCGCTGGGCTGTCATCTTCAAGCGGTTCGAGATCAAGATTGAAAAAAGAGGTCGGGCGGGGCGTTGCATCATCAAGAGCAGAGTTTTCAGACGAAGGGGCCTCAAGGAGTTTTTCGTTGACGGCCTCAAGCAAACTATTTTCCATCCCAATCATCCCGGCTTTAAGCATACGAGATAAAATGAGCTGGCTTTCTTCGTAAACTTCAATGCGAGAATAGCGGTGGCCGATGTGGAGGTTGGCAACGACTTTTTCGCGAACAGGAATCCAACGAAGGCGGACAAGGTTTTGATTGCAAAACGGCGGGATGGTCAGGCCGGTCAATTTAATATCGGCCGCTTCAAATATCTGCTGAATGGTTCGAATGTCTTCGCGGGGAACTGTATACGCAAAGACGGTCAGTTTTTCTGTTCCACTTTCTTGAACTGGGTTGCGGAGTTCAAAATCGAAGACGACGTCGTTTTCATCGAATGAAAACGCTTTTTTTGCTGTCCAGAAAACAGCATTGGCAATTTGATTCGGCGGCAATTTGGGGATGTGCAACTCGCGCATATCCACCCGATCTGTTACGAGTACTCCCCATACGGCCACTTTCTTTCGTTCGCTTCCACACAGCTGAGAAAACGCTGCCGACAGTTTGCCACCAAGAAGAGGGATATCGTCATGGTCTGTTGGGTCAAGAGGGGTTTGGACACATTGGATCGAGTCGACTGAGGATCGGTTGAACGTCAGCCTTGTAAGATAAATCGCCTCTTCACCGACATCAATACCAATGGTTGCACGCTCTTTTCGTTTGAGCGATGACCAGAAGGTTGGGGTTGCTGGTGGTATTGCGCAAAACGAACCCGGTTTGACACGTTGTTTCGTGCTCGCGTGTGTGACTTCCGTTTTTTGGCGTTTGGCCATACCTCTTCCCGGTGCTCGTTGCGGTGCGTCTGTATGTTGGCGCTGGATTTCGGTCTTGTTCTCACAGAGAAGAAGGGACTGACTATCCGCGGCCGACGTGAAATGCTGTATTTTCGTCGCCAAGGGTGTGCAAGACGATACGCCACGTACCGCAAAAAGAAACGATGAACATGAGGCGTACAAAAATTGATAAGCGATGTCCCCGGCCACTGTCAAATGCGAGTCTGCGGAAACTCCTTTTGATTACTCGCTTTTCTCGTGATGAATACTCTTGTACGAGGATGCTTTCATGCCAAGTTTGTCACGATGATGACGGATGCTGGACATAATATATTGATTGAGAATCAAGGAGCCGCTTTGCTTGATTCAAAAAATGTTTTTCGGTAATTCCATTGAAAATTCATAATGGTATTTTTCTATTTTATACTTCGATTTCATGACATGGAGGTTGTATGGCGCAAATCGATGCGTTTCTCAAAATGATGCGTGAAACAGGTGCATCTGATCTGCATTTATCAAGCGGGTCCCAACCTATTTTACGTATCAATGGCATCTTACAGCGTATTAAATATAAAGTACTTGAGGACGAAGATCTTAAAGCATTGTTGTATGAGATAACGCAGGAAAAACGTGTTAAAGAATTTGAAGAGACAGGGGATATTGATTTTGCCTATGAAATAGAAGGTCTCGACCGATATCGTGTCAATTTTTTTCGCCAACAGTACGGCGTTGCAGCGGTATTTCGTCGCATACCGAGCGAGTTGCTCACGCTTGATGATCTTGGCATGCCTGAGGTGCTGAAAGAGTTAGCGTTATTACCAAAGGGACTTGTTCTTGTCACCGGCCCGACAGGCAGTGGGAAATCAACGACATTGGCCGCCATGGTTCACCATGCCAATACCCATCGGAAAGATCATATCATCACCATTGAGGACCCCATCGAGTTTCTTCACCCATCGAAAAGTTGTCTCATCAACCAACGCGAAATTGGACGCGATACAAAAACATTCTCGTCTGCATTACGCGGGAGCTTACGCGAAGACCCGGACATCATCCTCGTTGGGGAAATGCGTGATCTTGAAACGATTGAACTTGCTTTGGAAGCCGCTGAAACTGGGCACCTTGTCTTGTCCACGTTGCATACTATTTCGGCTTCCAAAACCATCGACCGCGTTATCGAGGTCTTCCCCGGCGATAAGCAAGAACAAATCCGCTCCAGTTTGGCGGAGTCGCTCCGAGCAGTTGTCGCGCAGAATTTATTTCGTCGTATCGATACACCTGGACGCGTGGCCGCACTAGAAATTCTTATTGCTACGCCGGCGGTACGAAATCTCATTCGTGAAAGAAAAAATCATCAGATTGAAGGGGTTATCGAGACAGGGAAAGCACATAACATGCGACTGATGGACGATTCCATTGAAGAATTATTGGATGCTGGTATTATTGACGAACATGACGCTTTGTCCAAGTGTGTGAATAAGAAACGTTTTCGTGCGCGACTTGAAGATGAAAACACCACATTGTTTCAATACGAATAATCCCCGCATATATTATGGAACACATTGAGCTCGATAGTCTGATTTGTGATGTCCTTGAAGCAGCGCCAGCGTTGTCGGATATTCTTTTTTCGCCGGACAAACCGATCCAGGCGGATATTCATGGTGTTTTGACGCCAATTGAGAACTCCATTGTGCCTGGCGTGCTTTCTTCGGAGAAAACCGCTTCGGTGGCCGCGGTCATACTGAACGATCGTCCAGAAAAGCAAGCAGAGCTTCAAGCCGAGGGAGCCTGCGATCTCTCGTACGATGTCGAAACAGCCCGATTTCGTGTCAATATTTTTACACGTCGTCGATCATTTTGCATTGTCATGCGACGTCTGCCTTCCACGGTTCCTTCTTTGGCTGAACTCCGTTTACCACGACTTTTTTCGACAATCGGTCAGGAACACAGTGGGCTTGTGCTCGTTGTCGGGGCAACAGGTACCGGAAAGTCGACAACGTTGGCTGCTATTTTGGACGACATCAATAAGAGCCAGGCCGTCCATATCATCACATTGGAAGATCCCGTTGAGTATGTGCATGACCACCACATAGCCACGATAAGTCAGCGTGAACTTGGGCTCGACTTTCCTTCGTTCTCTCATGGACTTCGAGCGGCCTTACGTCAGGCTCCACGGGTGATTCTCGTCGGAGAACTGCGCGACCGCGAAACCATCACCACCGCACTTCGTGCTGCGGAAACGGGCCACCTTGTGCTTTCCACATTGCATACTATCGATACCGGGGGAACAATTGGTCGTATTGTCGGGATGTTCGATCATTCCGAAGAACGGTATCTCCGTCAGCGTCTTGCGGCCAGTCTGAAGTTTGTCATTGCTCAACGTTTGCCGGGACGTCTTGGCGGAGGACGGGTTCCTGCCTTTGAAATCATGCGGAATACGTTGGCGATTCGAGAATTGTTGTTGAGTGGTGAAACGCCAGAAAAGACATACTACGATATTATTGAAGCCGGAAAAACGTTCGGCATGATTACTTTCGATCACTATCTCGCCATGCTTTTTCAAAAAAATATTATCGACGAAACAACGGCCATATTTCATGCCAGCGATCGCAGCCGTTTGCTGTTGGCGATTGATGGCATCAAAAAAGCCCGAGGCGAGACGGTCTCAACCATTCAAGGTCTCCGTCTCGACGACGAATATGAGGAAATCGACCATGACAGCTAAAATTTTTCTATAATGACATCATAGGGCATTCTGTTTTACGTGGAAACGGGGATGTACCTGTCAGAATGTTTGGCGGGATGGATTGCCATTGGTACCCGCTCGTATCCCCTCCGGAGTTTTTGAATCCTGTTATGAGGTGACATGAATACAGGAGATCCACATGATGTATACGGAAACGGTGGAAGGAATGGATTGCGTGGCCAAAGGACCGCAGAATGGTCCTGCCCCCATTCCTCAAGAGGGACGTTATGTCCAGGCCAAAGAGATTGCTGACATTTTCGGCCTGTCACATGGCGTAGGATGGTGCGCTCCGCAGCAGGGGGCGTGTAAGCTGACACTCAATATCAAACATGGCATTGTTGAAGAGGCGCTTGTGGAAATTTTGGGGTGTACAGGCGCTACGCATTCCGCAGCCATGGCCGCGGAGATTTTGCCGGGGAAAACCATCCTTGAAGCGTTGAATACCGATTTGGTCTGCGATGCTATCAATACGGCTATGCGTGAACTCTTCAACCAGATTGTGTATGGCCGGAGTCAAACGGCATTCTCAGAAAATGGTCTTCCTGTGGGGGCTGCTCTTGAAGATCTTGGCAAGACATTGCGCAGTCAAGTCGGGACCATGTACAGTAGTAGACTTAAAGGCCCACGATACCTTGAAATAACAGAAGGCTATGTGCGTCGTATCGGGCTCGATGCCAATGATGAAATTATAGGCTACAGCTATGTCAATATCGGTCGCATGATGGCGCTGATTGAAGAAGGCGTTGATCCGGCGCAGGCTCTTGAAAAGGCTTCCGGGGAATACGGTCGATTTGATGAAGCCGTGCGAACGCTTAACCCGCGCAAAGCGTAGGGAGGGGCAGACATGGAACTGTTTGAAAATCAACAGCGTCGCATGCCGTCTATCGAAACGACCCTGAAGCACTATGGACTCAAAGAGTTGGCCGATGCACGTCAGCTCTGTCTTTCAAAAGGCGTCGATCCCGCAGCAATGGTGCGTTCGATTCAGGAAATCTGTTTTGAAAACGCCTGTTGGGCGTATACGCTCGGTGCAGCCATTGCCATAGCGAAGAAGACCAGCAAAGCGACGGATGCGGCGAAAGCAATTGGGGAAGGATTACAGTCGTTTTGTATACCGAAATCAGTTGCCGATCAGCGTCAGGTTGGCCTCGGCCATGGTAATTTGGCGGCAATGTTACTGTCGGAAGAGACAGCGTGCTTTGCGTTTATTGCCGGTCATGAATCGTTTGCAGCGGCTGAAGGTGCCTTGGGTATTGTGCATTTCGCCAACAAAGCACGAACACAACCTTTGCGCGTCATTCTCAATGGATTGGGGAAAGACGCGGCTCATATCATTTCTCGAATCAACGGATTTACGCACGTCAAAACCCGTTTTGTTTATGAAACGGGAGAGTTGAATATCGTTTCTGAAACTCGCTACTCCCAGAGTGATCGTGGTGATGTGCGGTGTTTTGGAGCCGATGATGTCCGTGAAGGGGTAGCCATCAATCATCACGAAGGTGTGGATGCGTCCATCACGGGAAACTCGACCAATCCGACGCGGTTTACACATCCCGTGGCCGCCATTTATAAAAAAGAACGCCTCAGTCAGGGAAAACCGTATTTTTCTGTTGCTTCGGGAGGCGGCACCGGACGTACGTTGCACCCGGATAATATGAAAGCCGGCTCGGCATCGTACGGTATGACCGATACGATGGGACGAATGCATTGCGATGCCCAATTTGCGGGATCGTCGTCGGTTCCGGCACATGTTGAAATGATGGGACTGATCGGTATGGGGAACAATCCCATGGTCGGGGCAACTGTGGCTGTTGCTGTAGCCGTTGCGCAGGCTCTGCAATAGTATCGATAATTACAAAGACGCTTACACGAGCGTGTCATGAATAAGCGGGGGGCGTACGCCCCCCGACGATGTTAGTGAGACTTGATATTGAGTTGAGAATAGGCTGTTTTGAGATGATCAACCCATATGGCGACCAGCTGGTCATAGTCTGCCAGCCCTGTGAGCACTGGTACACTCGTGATGCCGTTTTTATCAAGAATGGACTTCCATGAATCGGGCTCGTCGCCGGCCATATCATTATTGGCATGATCACCCGCCACGGACATTAACGGCATGAGCCAGGCCTTGGTCAGGCCATTTTTTTTGAGCTTTTCGATTACGTCGTCGAGCGTTGGGAAGCCTTCAACCGTTCCGACAAAAATATTGGGGTCTCGCTTGGCGAGATGATACTGGAGAGCCGCATAATAGACGTCGGCTGGATGGTGTGTTCCGTGTCCCATAAGGACAATGGCTTCATTGGGTTTTCGGTCAGCGGGCAGACAGGCCATGATCGCATCGGCGACCTTTTCGAGATCGGTGGATGTCGCCATGAGGGGCATTCCCATGACAACCTGTTGCATGCTCTTGCCCATCGTTGGAAAAGCGTAAGCTGTTTTCAGTAGGTTATGATATTCCTCACCTGGAATGCTGTGAAGCGATTGGACCGCGACGTGGGTAAAATTTTCATCTTTCATCTGTGCAAGTGCTTCGGCTGGTGACGCGATATTCCGGTGTTGCTCCCGAGCGATTTTGGCCCGAACGATTTTTGATGAATAGGCCATGCGCACTGGTACGTTGGGGAAGGTTTTTTTGATGACACCTTCAATGTGCTGAAGCGCTTTTTCTGCCGTGGGCATCGTGGTACCAAATGCGACAACAAGAATTCCCGGTTTATCTTGTTTAGGACCATCATGGCCGCAATAGGCCTGCATTGTTGGGAAAGCACAAAGAATCAGCAGTAGAATGATTGTCGAGAAAAGACGTTGAAACATGCATACCTCGGAAAGGTCGCGGGCTTTGTGATGGGCCGATAAAAAAGTCCTTCCATCGGCAATGCCTCAAGAAGGACAAGACGTTTTTTTGCCCTGGTCGTATGATCGGCAAAAAGCCCGTTGCCGTCACACCATATCCTTATTCGTCGGGCAGGTCTTCCGGCTTACTCCACCACGTTCGGCCTTCCCAGGTTTTCCCAGTGACACACAAGGAACGTGGCAACATTGGAGTTTACGGCGGCGGGTCCGCTCCCGATTTTCACGGGATTCCCTTTTCAGCTCATGATGAGCACCCGCGCTTTCTGTATCGTGCAGCGTGTCTTTCGGTCAAGACGTGCAAGGAACCAACCTTATCGTGCCATGGTGGTGGCGAGGGCGTCGGCCAGCTTGTCGAGTTGGTCGAAAACGGGAATTCCGGCATCGTGCAAACTGCGTACTTTGGACTGGGCATCGCCAGCGGATTCGATAATAGCTCCAGCGTGTCCGAGGCGTTTTCCCGGAGGGGCGCTCAATCCGGCAATAAAGGCTGCCATGGGTTTGGGCGCGCCGCATTCGGCATAAATACGGCCAGCCTCCTCCTCGGCTTTGCCTCCAACTTCACCAAGCATGAGAATGGCATCCGTCGTGTCATCGGCCAAAAGATGTGGCAAGAGATCAGCAAAAGAGGATCCGATAAACGGGTCTCCCCCCACTCCGATGCAAATGGATTGTCCAAGCCCACGGCTGCTGAGATGGGCGGCCGCTTCGTACGTCAACGTTCCGCTTCGCGAGAGAACCGCCACGCGTCCCGGTCGGAATGGATCCGTCGGCATAATCCCCGCTTTGAATGCTCCTGGAACGATGATTCCGGGGGTATTGGGGCCGATAAGACGGGTTGAGGTTTGGTCAAGTCGGGAGAGGAGTGCAAGCATCGGTAACTGAGGAATACCTTCGGTAATGAGAATAACAGTCTCAATACCGGCATCGGCGGCTTCCAATACCGTGTCCGGGGCAAATGCAGCCGGGACAAAGATAACGCTGACCGTTGCGCCATGGTGATGGACGGCTTGCGCAACGCTGTCATAGACGGGGATGCCGCAAACGGATGCTCCTCCTTTGAATGGCGTGACGCCAGCCACAATATTGGTACCGGCATCAAGCATAAGTCGGGTATGGTGTCCGGCGACGCGTCCGGTGATACCTTGAATGAGAATTTTCGTTTCGGCAGCTTTCGGGAGCGCTGGACCTGTGGGGTGAGGTAACGATTTGGGCATCGCAGATGCCGTTTGGAAGGGGAGCGTTTTGGGGGTGCTGAATGCGAAGTCAGAAATTGATCCATGTGATGGTTTGGCACCGAAGGCTTTTGTCAGGAGCCTGACGGCTTCGGCCGTATCATTGGCTTGCAGAACGCCGGGAAGAGAGGAAAGAATTTGACGGCCTTCCTGGGCAGAATTCCCCGCCAAGCGGGCGACGAGGGGTTTCGGGGGAGCATTTTGTTCAAGGGCCTCGGTCATGGCAAAGGCAACACTTGCACAGGAAAGAATTCCACCGAAAAAATTGATAAAAACGGCTTCGACCTGGGTATCGTCAAAAAGGAGTCGAAATGCGGTCTTCATGCGCTCACTGTCCGCAGCACCTCCGAGATCGAGAAAATTGGCGGCACGGAGACCGGACGCATTGAGTATATCCATGGTCGCCATGGCCAGACCGGCTCCATTGGCGACAAGCCCAACGCAACCATCCAAGGTATGGAATGGAAGACCCACGGCGCGGGCGAGATTTTCTCGTTCGGAGAGATAGGCGGAGAGGTGGAATCGATTTGGATTTGGGGAGAGAGCCAATGCATTGTCGCCGATTTCAACTTTGGCGTCGAGGGCAGTCCATTCTCCATCGACGACAACAAGTGGGTTGATTTCCGCCAAAAGCAAGCCATTTTCCCATACCGCCTGAAAGAGATGCGTCGTGAGCACCAAGAAACCGGGCCAAAGTGCTTTTTCGCACCCTAAGTGAAAGAACGCACGTCGGACTTGCCAAGAACCAAGCCCTTCGGGCAGTGAAACGGTTTGAACGAGAAGATTGTCTGTATCGGCGGACTCCACATCAATACCGCCATGGCGTCCGCAGATAAAAACCAGGGATTTTTTATCTCGAGATACCGAGAGACTGAGATAGTATTCGCGTTCAAACGAAAGTTGTCCTTCAATACGGACATACGGTGGAGTAGTCCCGGCGACGGGTGTTAAAAGCACCTGTTGTATTGCTTGGTCCAGAGAGCGTGGCTCATCCACCATGATAATTCCACCTGCTTTTCCCCGACCTCCGCTGAGAACTTGGGATTTCACGACATACGGTGGGTCAAACGGGAGAAGAGTTGTCCCTCCGTTGTTTTTTCCCATGATGACACCTTCCGGTACGGCAATACCGTACTCAGAGAGGAGTTCTTTGCCTTGGTGTTCGTTCAGCCGCATGTCATCTCCCGTTGGCTAGAGTTTGGAAGGGATTGCGCGCACGTGAGGTGGCCGAAAAATATTTGTCTGTCTACACGTTCCTCTGCATTTGATAAAGACCAACGATATGAGAAGAAACGCTTTTGCAAAAATGTGGAACGAGAAATCTATCGTGTCGTATGTTGACGAGGATCGAATCGATCACGAAGGGCTTCCCCAACAATGTTGTAGCCGACGACGGTCAGTAAAATTGCCAAACCGGGGAAGGTGGCCAGCCATGGTGCAATACCCATGACATCTTTACCATCCATGAGCATGTTGCCCCAACTGGCCGTTGGGGGTTGTACACCAAGACCGAGAAAGCTTAGTCCCGATTCCGTGAGTATAGCGCCGGCAACGCCAAGGGTTGCAGAAACAAGAATCGGCCCTAAGGCATTGGGCACAATGTGATGAACCATGATATGCAAAGACCCTCCACCTTGGAGACGCGATGCTGCGATGAAATCGCGCTGCTTCAGACTGAGGGTGTCGGCTCGAACGAGTCGGGCAACGCCCATCCATGAAGTGAGCCCGATGACGATCATGATGTTTACGAGCGACGGTTCCAGGAATGCGATGACCGCCAAAATAAGGAAGAAAGACGGAAAGCAGAGCATGACATCGACAAAGCGCATGATGGTTTCATCGACAACTCCACCAAAGTAGCCGGCCAGAAGGCCCATAACAAGGCCAATGGTAATCGCAACACCGACTGCGGCAAATCCGACCCAGAGAGAAATACGTCCACCATAGAGAAGGCGAGCCCAAACATCGCGTCCTAAACTGTCGGTCCCCAGGAGATGATTCGGACTCGGGGCTTGCAAGATCACATCAACATTGATGGCGTTCGGGTCGTATGCAGTGAGGAATGGAGCGAAGATTGATGCCAGAGAAAATCCCACGACGAGCACAATGCCAATAAGAAGAAATGATTGGCGAGGCCAGAACTTCCAACGTGGAAAAACGATTCGATGTCGTATGGTGTTCATAGGTGATATGATTGGCTGAAGCAGAAATAAAGTCAATTGTGGAATGAAAGTACGATATGCTGCTTTACTCTTTGCGAAAATGGAGCAAACATATGCCTACGATAGAAACGTTGAACGCTGCTCCCACAGTCTTATCTTGCGGGGTGACATGGTGTATTCGTGAAAACATGTATTCTGGCGTGAAGCTGGAGGGGGGATGGTATGACAAAATGGACAGCCGTTATTGTTTTGATGGCATGGAGCCTTTGGGGTGGAGTACGTTTAGGAATGTGTCAGGATATTCATAAAGGGCTCAAGCAGTATGCATGGGGCACAACATGTTCCAAAGCTTTTTCGGGTGAGGAATGGAAAAAAGTGGATATGTGCTTTGAATTTGACAATACAGCAAAGACATTTTCGTTGGTGTATGATCCGGAAGCGGTGAATGCGTGCCCGTATACATTTTATTCCAAAGATGACGATGAATTGCCTGCCATCGACGAAATTCGCGTCAAACGCAAACTGTTTACCTGCAATAGCAGTGATAAACTCGTCGGGCTTGTTTTAGATTATACGATTCTCGATAGATCAGGTATTGAAGCAAAAGTGGTCGAGAAACTCGGGGACCCCACATTTAAGGGACTTGATGAACATGTATGGGACTTGGGAGATATATTTGTTATGGTTGGTTCCGGGTATGGTGTGTTCTATTCTCGCCAGATGGACAATTAATATTTCGCCGGCCGTTGCATGACGGCCGGCGAGATTGATTTCACTATTATTTTATCCACTTGGTAATTTCTTCTTTCGAAGGGGAGCGACCGGCAGACTTGACCTCACCGTCGATGACCAAAGCCGGTGTCGTAAAAACGCCGAGTGTAGCCATGGTTTGCATATCCTTAACTTTTTCGACATGGGCTTCGAGACCGTTTTCTGCCAGCACTGCATAAACCAAGCTCTCCAATTCATTGCACCGGGGGCATCCCAGTCCTAGAATTTGAATGAGTTTCATAGAATTCTCCTTGAATTGTGTCGAAGCACCCGTGGTTTCGCCTGGTGCGGACGTCGTGGTGCTGTTGAGAGTTAGACGACCAATATTGAATAGGTAGCCGACAAACAGGATTCCGGTACCGACGACGTCGATAAACGTAGCGATGAGCCTTGGTTTCAGTACTTTTCTCAGGATGACCATTTCGGGGAAAAATAAGGCGATGACACTTATCATGAACGCGAGCGCCGTGCCCAACGCTGCTCCCTTTGCAAGCAGGGCATCAAGGATAGGAATAACGCCAGCAGCGTTGGTGTACATGGGGATACCGATGACGACAGCGACGGGAACGGACCACCATGATTGCTCATCCATGATGTCAGTCAGGTAGCCTTCAGGCATATGCCCATGGATACAGGCACTGACAGTGATACCAAGTACCACATATTTCCAAACTTTCCCGACGATGTCATAAACTGCATCCAATTCGAATTCAATAGACTGTTCCCATGTCAGAGACTGCTCGAATCCCGACGAGTCGCCAGCTTGGAGTCAGTCCACACAATGTGAACACAAACCAGTCGGCAAATGCCGGTAACAAGGAGTTAATAAGTATCCACAGGGTGAGGATTTCGACACCAGATACAATAATTGGGTCAGTTTTGAGCTGGGTTGTCGGTGGAGTCAGTGCATGCGCGGGCAGTATCGTTGCTTGAGGTGGTCATGGTCTTCTCCTTCTTGACGATTTCGCCAAATACTCAGGCTTTCAATATACACGCAAGAAAAATATTATCTTGTCTTTCAACAGCAGTAGTGTACTGGTAAACGATTGACTTTCCTGGATATCGTTCGTACAAATAATAAACATGAAACCTAAAGCTCATCGTGATCATGTCACCCGTAGTATATAACGATACGCTTGAGGCCGTGAATCATATTCTCTCGGTGCTCGATGTTCTGCGCCAATTCAAAAGTCTTGATACGGTTTTGGACCGTATTCTTCTGGAAGCCCGTCGGCTGACGTGCGCCGATGCCGGTACGATTTTTATGGTGGAGGGCGGCAGACTCGTGTTTGCTCATGTCCATAATGACACGTTGTTCAGTGATGAGGACGTGATCAAGCATGGGTATCTCAAGGCGTCTCTTCCTATCGATGATACGTCCATTTCGGGATATGCGGCCAACCATGGTGTTGTTGTCTCGGTCGATGACGCTTATGCAATCGCTCCATCTTTTCCCTATCAATTCAATACCCGATTTGATGAACGGACCGGGTATCGCACCCGGTCCATTCTTGCTCTTCCAATAAAAAGTTCGACCGGTTCCGTTATTGCCCTGATGCAGATCATTAACAGCCAATCACCAGACGGGCAGCATGTGCCCTTTTCTGCGGAAGACCAGACTCTCCTCAACCTTCTGGCCGGTCATGCCGCGTCATTTATCGAAAATGCCATTGTGACGCGAGAGCTCGTTTTACGGATGAATAAAATGGCCGAGCTGCGTGATCCGTCTGAAACGGGAATGCACGTGCAACGTGTGGGGGCATTCGCTGCCGAAATATATCATCGTTATGCAAAACTGCGTGGTGTCGCTGATGATGAGATGAAGAGAAGGAAAGACCTTTTGCAGATTGCAGCCATGCTGCATGATGTGGGAAAAGTCGGGGTCTCGGATTTAATACTGAAAAAGCCGGGTAAGCTTACGTTTGAAGAGTTTGAAACGATGAAGCTCCATACGCTGTTTGGCGCAAGGCTTTTTGCTCATCCTGTATCCGAACTCGATGCCATGGCATACGAAGTGGCATTGTATCACCACGCGAAATTCGATGGTTCCGGGTATCCTGGGCTTGTGCAGAATGTTATGGAAGACAGTCTTGTGGGCTTGGTACCGCTTGCTGGGCACGACATTCCGTTAAGTGCTCGGATTGTGTCGCTTGCTGACGTGTATGACGCCTTGGCGTCGCGTCGTGTGTATAAACCTGCTTTTCCTGAAGATATGACGCTCGCAATCATACGAGACGGCACGGGTAAGCATTTTGATCCTGACGTTGTTTCCGCTTTCTTCGATATCCACGATATTATCTTGGCCATTCGCGATAAGTTCGGCAATATCGCGTCGAATCAACTCCTCAACACATGACGATACGTTGACAGAGCCGGTCCAGTAAAATCTTGTCGTGGCTCACAACGAGAAGTCCCACTTGGTGTGTGCGGGCAAGGGTGACGACATTCTGCCAAATGGTCGCTTGAGTCAGCGCATCGAGCATCGAAGTCATTTCATCACATAAGAGATATCGCGTGTTCGGTGTCAGCGCACGGGCCAGACAAATGCGCTGCAATTCGCCTCCGGAAAGTTCATGAGGATATCGGTCATACCACTTCGGATTAATGGAAAGTTGCTGAAGCAGTGCTTTATCGGGAGATGTTGCCTCGTTGAGGATACGTCGAATGGTCCATCGAGGATTGACGGCAAGTTCTGGATGCTGGAAGAGCAACTGTACCGGACAGAAGCCGGTTGAAGGCAATACAGCCTCATCAAGCAGGATTTGTCCCTGATTCGGATGCAGATATCCAGCAAGCATCTTCGCGAGTGTCGATTTTCCGCGACCGCTTGGACCATAGAGGCCGACAATCTCTCCCTGACGTACATTGATGGAGAAATTGTGCAAAATCCAGGGGGATGTTCTGTTATACCGGAATGCGATGTTCTCGGCTTTAAGCATGATGGCACCGTATCCGACCGCTTCCAGCTTGTCGCAAGAGAGGGAATTGATGCCGGCACGTCTCTTGGCTCTTTCCGCATTGTTCGCAAAATGGACATCCCGTCGCAATGGGTGTTCCCGGCTGCGCAAGAGGCGATTCGTCATACCATGACGTCATGTGTAATCCGTTTTCCGGAACAGCAGCCCATAGCGCTTGGGAGTATGGGTGGCGGAGTCCTTGCTCTGCGGTCATATCATGCACAGGGCATTCTTCAACAGTAACCCCACCGTAAAAGATGGTGATTGCATCGGCTACGCGAAGTGCCGAAGCGATGTCATGCGTGATGAGTAGAACCGCTTTGCCCGTGTCGGCGAGTTCGCGAAGATGCTTCAATGTTTCTTGTGCATTCTTTTCATCCTGCCCATTCGTCGGTTCATCGGCAATGATGAGATCGGCAAGGCCTACGGTGGCTGTGGCTGTCAGAACTCGTTTTGCCATGCCGCCGGATAATTCGAACGGAAACCGGCGTGATACCTCGTCGCCCAAGCCATAACGTTTCAATGCACTGTGCGCTTCTGTGATGGATTGCTTTGTCTTGAGGCCACTGAGTCGGGCCGAGCGCGCTACTTGCACACCGATTCGAAGCAGTGGGTTGAGTGACGCAACGGATTGAGGGACAAGCGCAATTTCCCGGCCACGCAATCGTGCAATTGATTGAGGTGTCAGTGGCTTTCCTTTGAACCGCATACTTCCGGTGACGCGTGCATTGGCCGGCAAAATGCCGAGCAAGGCATGTGCCAGCAAGCTCTTGCCTCCTCCCGATTGACCGACGATGGCCATGATGCTGCCGGACTCAACACGGACATCCAAGCTCTGGATGGCGCAAACCTCACGGCGTTTCAATCCAAAAACATATCGTGAAAAACAAATGGATAAGGCTTCAATGTCGAGCATGGTGTTTCCTTTGGTTTTGGAGCCTAAAGTGATCGTTTTATTCTCGACATGTTCGAGGGTCGAGCAAGGCACGCAAATTGTTGCCAAGGATGTCAAAGGCTTTGACGGTCACGACAAGGGATGCTCCTGGAAAAACGGCCAGCCACCACAATCCCATGGAAAGCGATCGCATTGACTCGGCCAAGAGAACGCCGATAGCCGGTGAATGCGGCGACATGCCGAATCCAAGAAAGGTGAGTCCGGCAGCATGAAGAATCGCGTGGGGAAAAAGCAACACGAGACCGACAATGAATTGCGGCACAATATGGGGGAGCATGTGGTGCGTGGCGATATAGAACGGGCCTTTGCCAAGACGCTGGGAGAGTTGAATATACTGGCTGGCACGAAGTTGGAGAACTTCGGCCCGAATTACACGGGTCAGGCTGGGCCAATGCGATGCGGCAACGGCAATAATGACTCCGGTGGCTCCTCCACCGCAGGCAAAAGAGATGAGAATAAGCAACACGAGATGCGGTGTGGCCATGGCCACATCGACAAGCCACGTGACGATGGCATCGACGGTTTTTCCTGCTGTGGCGGCGGCCAAACCGAGAATGAGAGCAATGATTGATGAACAGGTTGCGGCGACAAGGCCAACACCGAGACTCAATCGAAGTCCTTTAATGGTCCGTGCGAAGAGATCGCGGCCAAGCCAGTCCGTCCCGAAAAGATGCCCCCATCCTGGAGGAAGTTTGCGGGCGCTGAAGTCGGTGGTTTCACCCATATTGTGAGCTAACCAGGCACCGATGAAAATGGCGGCGAACAATGCAAGACAGGAGAAGACCGCGCAGAGAGCTCTTGTCCTGCGGTCGGGACGAAATCGTACGAGAGAAAAGCGAGAGCGTAACAACGGAGGCGCAAGGACAACTTTCATGCAACCTCCATTGTGCGGGAACGCATTCGGGGGTCGGCGATACGGTAGAGAAGATCGGCAATGGTATTCCCGGCAAAAACAAAGACTGTACTGAAGAGGACAATGCCGAGTAATAGAGGAATATCTCCACGAACACCGGCTTCAACGGTCGCTCGGCCTAGCCCGGGATACGAAAAAACTTGTTCAGCTAAAACAGCCCCTCCGAAAAGTTCACCGAGGGATGCGAACTGCAAAGTTATGGCTGGTAACAAGACATTCCGTAAACAATGATGCAGTCCGATTCCAAGGCGGGAATCTCCTTGCGCGCAAGCAAAAATGGCATAATCGCTTTGCATGGCTTCAATCGTTTTTTCTCGGGTATGAAGAGTGATTTGGGCGATGCCGATCAATGAGAGTGTCAACGCAGGCAACACAAGGTGATGAAGACGTTGAAGGATGCTTGCTTGGGCGGCGTCCATACCGATAGGCCAGGCACAACAGACCGGTGTCAGGCCGAGGTGAACAGACACGAGAGTGAGCAACACGATGCCGACCCAGAACGTCGGTGTGGATGCCATGGTGTATGCATAAAGTCGGATTGCTCGGTCGAGTCGACTTCCTTCGAATGTTCCGGCGACGAGCCCAAGAAAGAATCCGATGATTCCAGAGAGGAGCCAGGCTGACGCCATGAGCCATAATGAGGTGAAAAAACGTTTTTGGATGACTGTCAGGACGGGTTCGTTGAAAATGGTCGAGTTACCGAAATCACCCTTGAGAATGTGTTTCGTCCAGTCAAAGAAACGGGTCACTGGTGGTTGATCCAGTCCCCATCGTTCAGCAATGACCTGACGTTGCTCCGGTGAAATTTTGAGGACTGCTGCCCCAACATATGCATCGATTGGATCAATGGGAGAGTGGCTGACGAGAACAAAGGAAAGCGTGGCGACTGCAGCAATAAGCACGAAAAGATGCACAACTTTGCCAATAATATAGGAAAATAGAGCGAGCATTCGGTAGTCCAAAAGAAGAAGCGGCCAAAGGAGGGGCTCTTTGACCGCTCAATTAAGGTTAAGGCGCCGTATGGAGGTTATGGACACGTCCAACGCCATGTCGCAATATTGGAGGTAATAGGCCAGCCATGCCCGTGAGGTTCCATGCGAGATTTTCCCACATCGAGGCAGTCGCTGACAAAATACGTGTGATCAAGATTGACGAGCCATGCCCAAGCGGCATCGCCGGGTACGGTAAAGCCGGTTTGTCCATCCCATTGCGCTTTTTTCCAAAATGGAATGGCATCATTAAACGATGAAGCGGCGCGTGCCTCATCAAGGTACTTGTCGACAACAGGATTAGAATAGAATCCGGCGTTCCAGTACATGGGCTCTGGGCCGGCAGTGCGGTAGAGCTTATCCATTTCAAGCGGGCTGTGATCGCCAAAACCGTAGACGACGACATTGGCATGCGTCAGTTCGTTTTTGATTTTGTCCCAACTCACACCTTGAGGAATGGCATGAATACCGACCGGCGCAAGCATGTCGGAGACAGCCAAAGCCAATCCTTGCCGCAAGCTGTCTTTGGCATTGTATGCAATGATAAATTCGGCTTTGCGACCGTCTTTTTCTCGCACACCGTCGCCATCCGTATCTATCCAGTCCGCTTTTTCAAGAAGAATCTTAGCTTTTTGCGGATTATTGTCCGTGAAACGGATATCGGGATTATCCCAAGGAAGATCGTCGACAACACCCCAGGCGGGTCGGCCGAAACCATCAAGAACACCTTCGACAAGCGCTGCACGATCAATGGCATAATTGACGGCTTGGCGAATGGCGGGATCGGCGGTGACGGTGTTGCCAATAGGGAGCCCGCGGGGGGTGGTTTGTCCGGTATCGGCGATCATGGGGAACATCAAACCACGATTATCCACGCTTTTGACGACATGAAGCTTCATGCCGGGAATGGTTTGCCGGGCCAGGCTGGAGGGAACACCAAGGACATGAACCTGACCGGCACGAGCTGCGGCTAGTGCCGTATCTTCATCGGAAAAGAGAAATACGAGGCGTTTGATTCCAGGCTCTTCGCCGTAATACTGTGGGTTGGCTTCGGCCACCATCTGTTGACCTTCATCCCAACGAACGAGCGTGTATGGTCCTGAACCGATGGGGTGGCGTCCATAATCCTGGCCATATTGTTTCTGGGGCACAATTCCTAACGTGGTGAAGTGCTGAAGAAAGGTGATATCGGGCCGTGACAAGGTGAAGACGACGGTGGTGTCATCGGTGGCTTTGGCGTGAATCAACGGGGTCAGGTCGAGCTTGCCGCCTGCTTTAAGAGCCGTATTGTATGTGAATGCGACGTCTTGCGCTGTGAGGGGGGTTCCGTCTGAAAAAACAACATCATCGCGTATCGTGACAATCCATTGCGTGCGGTCTGAAGACAGCGTTCGACTCGTTGCAAGGTCAGGGACAATATTGAGATTGACGTCGCGTTTGAACAAGGTGCTTTGAAACAATGGATTGCCGTAACTCCCCCAGCCAAGGATTGGATCGTATCCTTCCGGGTTCTCACCACCGATGGCGAGGATGAGTGCACGATCTTCGGCAAGTGCAGGAGATGTCCAGCCCAGTATAGCAACAAATGCAGAGAGAAGAGCCCAATAAATACTTTTTTCATAAAAAATACAAAACATGACGTCTCCCGTATGTTCATTTTTTGTTGTTGATAGTTGATCGTGTTACACTTGTCAAAAAAATATACCTACAAAAAAGGAAGAAAAACCGTCTTCAGATGGATGACAGTGGAGCATGAGAGCCAGAAGTCGGCGTCAACGTATTGTTTCTTCATTTTAAGATGCTGGAATTATAGACTAAACGCGTAGGTGTTGTTGGTCTCGCACAAAGGGTCTCGTCAGGAGTGTGAAAAAAAAATTGAGATAATGGTAAAAATATATATAAATATCTTATAGTAACCAAACGAGCCTTCTTTCTAATGAAGTACAACGGCTCGTGTCTTGAATAGAGTTTTCGGGTTTATGAAGGAGAACGATTGTGAATTTGCGTGACCTTATGGATATGGAAAAGATAAATGAGTTACTCGTTTCGCTTTATGATGTTTTTAATATACCATGTGGTCTTCTTGATAATGATGGCGTGTGGATTGCAAAATTGGGATGGATGGATATCTGTGCAAAATTTCATCGTGCGAATTTTTTTTCTGAGAAAAACTGTAGAGAAAGTGATGATTATATCGAGAGCCAGTTTGAGAGAAAAGAATATGTGATGTACACGTGTAAGAATGGTCTTACAGATGTGGCTTTTCCTGTTCTCGTCGATAGTGAAAAAGTCGCGACATTCTTTATAGGTCAGTTTTTACTAGAACCACCAGATAGGGATATGTTTCGAGACCAGGCGAGAACCTTTGGTTTTGATGAAGCTTCCTACCTTGAGGCCCTCGAATGCGTTCGCATTTTGTCACATGACGATGTTTTGAAAATCATGCTGCTTTTTAAACGCCTGCTCGCGCTCGTCATGGATATGGGACAAGAAATTGTCAGTCGACAGCAGGCGGAAAAAGTGACGGCGTGGACGCAATCGCGGCATAGCGCGCTCTACGAAAGTATGATTGATGGGTATTTCATGGCGGATTTGAATGCGGTGTTGGTAGAATGTAATTCTGCATTTGCTGATATGCTGGGGTATTCGTCTCAAGAGCTCATTGGGAGTGCATTGTCTGATTTTCTTTCAGTAAAAGACATTGCATGTGAGCGTGACCATATTATGCCCGAATTGATGCGTCGCGGATACACTGATCTCATCGAATGCGAATACATCCGACGTGATGGAGATCGACTTTCTGTGGAGTTACGATACACGTTGGAGCGCGGTGAGGATGATGTTCCTTTAAGGTATTTTGCCGTGGTGCGCGATATTACAGAGCGAAAAGCGCGTGAACGGGCATTGGAGGAACTGAACCGTACGTTGGAAGAAAAGGTGGCACGTCGGGCAGAAGAATTGAAACTAACAGAACGGCTGTTTCATTTGGTTGCCGAGAATATGGATCAGGTCTTTTGGCTGACCGATCCGAGCCAGCCTTGGCGTGTTCTCTACGTCAGCCCGAGTGTCGAAAAAGTGTGGCGTCTCCCTGTTGCTGATTTTTACAACGATTTGCAGAAGTGTTTTCACAGGGTTCACCCAGATGACCGCCAACGATTTGCAGAAGCGCTTGAACGATTTATCGAGAATCGGTCAACATTGGATATAGAGTACAGGCTTGTCTTGGATGATGGTGACATCGTCTGGATATGGGACCGCGGCCAAGGGATTGTTGAGGACGATGGACGTGTTTTTCTGGCTGGAATAGCGGGCGACATCACTTTACGCAAAAATGCCGAGACGGCTCTCGCTCTACAAAAAGACAATTTTAATCAATTAATGGAAAGTGTTCCCGCGTTTCTGTCTTTAAAGCGACGAGATTTTACTATTGCCTATGCGAACGAACACTTTCGTGCTTTGTTCGGAGAGGATCTCTCAAAACCGTGTTACACATCCATGGCGTGTTTCTCGGCACCGTGTCCTGATTGCCAAGCAATGAAAGTTTTCTCGACCGGAGAACCGACGGTATGGGAGTGGCAGGGGAATAAGGACCAATATTATCAGATTTATGACTGTCCGTTTACCTCCGTTGAAGGGGAAGAGCTTGTTTTGGAAATGGGTATTGATATTTCGGACCGGAAACGGGCCGAACGAGCCCAGCAAGAGAGTGAAGAGCGGTATCGTCGACTGATAGAAGGTTCTCCAGATATTGTGTATGCGTTTTCTGAAACGCGTGATGGGTTTTATGTTTCAGACCGTGTACAGGATATTTTAGGATATCCGGCAAGTTATTTTATTAAGGATCCTTTTGCCTGGATTGATTCCATTCACCCGGATGACAAAGTCATGTTGCAGGCTGCAATAGACTCGCTGTCTGATACGAAAAAGTTTGAAATTGAATACCGCATTCGCGATGTACGAGGAGGATGGCATTGGTTCCTTGACCGCTTTATTGGGGTACGTGATGCGACAACGGATTTGATGATTGTTGAAGGTATTGCAACAGATATTACAACAAGAAAAACGGCGGAGTTGCAACTGCGCTCCTCACAGGCAAATCTTCGCGCTTTGCTCGAGAACACGGATGATCTCATCTGGTCCATGAATACATCGGTTGAGCTGCTGACATTTAATCCAGCCTTTGTCTTGTACTTTGTGGAAAATTTTGGTCGCATTCCTGTCATCGGCAATACCCTTGAAGACTTGTTACCGGGACCATTAGCATCGCAATGGCGTCAGCGTATGAAGAGGGGATTGGCTGGAGAGCGGTTCTGCGAAAGTGTTACCGTTGCCGGGAATCGACGACTTGAAGTTACGGTCAATCCAATCACGGTTGAAGGGGGTGTTCGCGGCGTTTCGACCTTTGGCAAAGATATCACGGAGATTCAACGATCCCGGGATGAATTGGAAGCGATCTTTTCAAGTAGCCAAGTCGGCATCGTCTTGCTGAGAAGTGGGCGATATTTGGCGAAGGCCAATGCACGGTTAGCAGAGATTTTTGGCTATTCCGATCCGGAGTCCATGATTGGACTCGATATGCGATCCTTGCATTTAAGTGAGAAGTCATACGAGAAATTTGGGGAAATGTGTTATTTCAGTCTCGTATTGGGTGAAATTAACCAGCTTGAATATCGTTTTCGTCGACGCGACGGCTCCGTATTTTGGTGTTCATTGTCGGGTAAAATCATGGATGAAAATTATCCTCCCAATTTCGACGACGGGGTCTTGTGGGTCGTGGACGACATTTCTCGACGAAAAGAAGTCGAGTTTGCTATCAAAAGAATGACTCGTGATTTACGTACGGCCAAAGAACAAGCTGAATCGGCGGCTCAAGCCAAAAGCGATTTTCTGGCCAATATGAGCCATGAAATTCGCACGCCTATGAATGCCATTGTAGGATTCACTCACCTTGCCTTGCAAACCGAGCTGACATCCAAACAGCGCGACTACCTCGCGAAAGTAAATGGTTCGGCATTATCGCTTTTGCAGGTTATTGACGACATCCTCGATTTCTCCAAAATTGATGCTGGACAACTGACCCTTGAGTCTATCGGGTTTACCCTGGAAGATATTCAGGAGAACGTGGTCACAATTTTGGCGGAACGAGCAAAAAGCAAGGGACTTGCATTTCATTTCCAATACGCCTGTGATTCACGAAAGATATATTACGGCGATCCTCTTCGTTTGAGTCAAGTGCTTATCAATCTCGTGAGTAATGCCATTAAATTCACTGACCAGGGACATGTTTGGGTGAAGATTGGATGTTCTGAAGGCTCTTCAGATTATGCCACCTTGCGGTTTACCGTGGAAGATACGGGAATCGGCTTGTCAGAAGGGCAAAAACGTAATGTTTTCGAAGCATTTTCTCAGGCTGATTCGTCGATAACGCGGAAATACGGTGGAACCGGCTTGGGGTTGAGCATCAGTGCATCCCTCGCCAAGATGATGGGAGGAGAGTTGTGGGCGGACAGTGTTCCGGGCGGAGGAAGTACTTTCGGTTTTACGGTGCAGTGTAAAGTGGACAAACAAGCGCATCATCCGAATGATGAGAGATCATTCATTGTTCAGCGCGTACTCGTTGTTGAGCCGAAAACGATTGTTCAGCAGATTGTGAAGGAGATTTTGGACGATGCAGGAGTTCGGACCATTGATATCGTCCCATGCGCAGGAGATGCACTCCGTCGTATATCTACGACGTCTCAAGAAATGATTCCTCAATACGATGCCGTGATTATTGATGCGGCTTTGCCTGATATGGATAGTATTGACATGGCTCTGACGTTACGCAGCCTCTTTCAATATACCTATCTGAAAACTGTCATCCTCGTAGACTATGGGGATGATCTTATTATGGAGCTCGCTCACCGACGTGAATTTTCCAATGTTGTTACCACGCCGATAAAACCTTCACTTCTTGTCAACGCTCTTGTACATGACGATGCTGTAAAGCTTCTTGATGAATATACATCTTCATCTTCGGTTTCAACTCCTTCAACATCGTTGAATCATATGCAACTCGATGGAACAGCGCTACTTGTTGAAGACAACCCTCTCAATCAACAAGTGGCCAGAGAAGTCTTGGAACGATTCGGACTTGAGGTCTATGTTGCGTCAACAGGGCGAGAGGCGTTGAATGCGTTGGAAATACGTCGATTCGATATAGTTTTTATGGATATTCAGATGCCGGGCATGGATGGATTTGAAGTGACGCAACGCATTCGGGAGATGCCCGGCCTGGCTGGGCTTCCTGTTATTGCCATGACTGCCCATGCACTGAAAGAAGAACGGGAACGATGCTTTGAAGTGGGCATGAATGATCACATTGCCAAGCCGATTGATCTGAATATGTTGTTTGATATTTTGCAAACGTGGCTTCCCGATACAGTCGGCATGCCAGTTACAGGGCCGTCTGCCCTGGAAAGTCAATCATGGGACACCACGTTTTCCAGGCTGGAAGGCGTCGATCTTGGGACTGCCAAGACTTTCTTCTTTGGAGAAGAAGCGCTGTTCGTCTCCGCGTTGAAAAACTTTGCACTCCACTATGACGAGGTGGCAGCAGAGTTGCATTCTTGCAAACAAGCATCTGATTTACAGGAGTTGGCGCGAAAAGTTCACTCGCTCAAGGGGGCTGCGGGAAGTATCCAAGCCATTCCCTTGCTTCATGCGTTGAATGAGCTGGAGACATTGCTCCAAAGCGATGCCTTTGAGGACATGCAACTTGAATCAGCCCTTGATAAAGTTGAAGCGTGTTTGTCCCTCTTGATCAAGGCAATTGCTTTGCTGCCATAGGAGGCTTTCCAACGTGTTGTATCCTGAGAACGTGGTCTCTCTTTGTATGATGAAAGCGGGGCAAGAAGAATGTTCTTCTTACCCCTGGATATTATGACTTGACGGGAACGGCAATGTTCTCTGTAAATTACGCAGTGGTTCTTATGATGCAAGCGCTCCAGCTTTCCAATCGCGACGAAATGCATGCAGCACAAATTCCGTGTATCCATTTGGCTGCGCTCGGCCTTCGAAGATCAGTGCCCGAGCTGCTTGAAAAGCTTGGTTCTTTGCAAAATCTGATGTCATGGGAACATACGTTGGGTCATTTTCATTTTGTCTGTCTACAATCACAGCCATTTCTTTGAGCACGTCTTCTACTTCTTCATGCGAGACCAAGTCATGATGGAGCCAATTCGCCAGCAATTGACTGGCAATACGAAGTGTTGCCCGGTCTTCCATGAGGCCGACGTCATCGAGATCAGGTACCTTGGAACACCCGATGCCATGTTCCACCCAACGGACGACATAGCCGAGAATGCTTTGGATATTGGAACGGAGTTCTTCGGTACGAGCGGCTGCATCAGGGAGGTCGGATAACACCGCCAAACGAAGAAGCGTTTCACGTGTGGCGCGTGGTGTACCGGTGAGTTCAGCCTGTCGTGCAAAAACATCGACCTGATGGTAGTGAATCGCATGTAATACGGCGGCGGTAGGCGATGGAGCCCAGGCGCAGTTGGCGCCGGATTGCGGGTGGGCGATTTTGGTGTCCACCATCTCGGCCATACTATCCGGTTTGGCCCACATGCCTTTCCCGATTTGGGCACGGCCGGATAAGCCGCAGCCCAGCCCTATGTCCACATTCCAATCTTCGTATCCGAGCATCCATGCGGCGGACTTCATGTCGGCTTTCCGCACGACCGGACCCGCCTCCATAATACTGTGTATTTCGTCACCGGTGCGGTCGAGGAAACCGGTATTGATAAAAATGAGACGGTCCTGGGCGGCTCTGATGCATTCTTTGAGATTGATGGTTGTGCGGCGTTCTTCATCCATCACGCCGATTTTTATCGTTTTATCTGGAAGTCCGAGGACAGATTCCACGTGGCTGAAGAGGTCGACAGTAAATGCAACTTCATCCGGACCATGCTGCTTGGGCTTCACGATATACATACTGCCTGTCCGGGTATTGCGCGCCACACCAAGTTCTTTCAGGTCATGGAGGCATGCAAGGCTGGTGACAAAAGCGTCGACAATGCCTTCGAAAACGGGCTTGTTGTTTTGTCGAACTGCATCGGTCATCATGTGCAGGCCGACATTGCGGACAAGAAGAAGACTCCGTCCTGGAAGTGTTTGCGCCGTGCCATTCGGATCGGTGTAGGCGATATCCTGGGCTGGTACGCGTGTGTGCTCCGCGCCGCTTTTCGTAAATTCGGCCTGAAGATCGCCACGCATGAGACCAAGCCAATTTCGATAGATCAACGTTTTATCGGCTGCATCAACGGCAGCGACGGAATCTTCCGCATCGGCGATGGTGGTAACAGCAGCCTCAAGAAGAACGTCGTTGACTCCGGCGGGGTGAGACGCGCCAACAGGAGCGTTTTTATCGATGATAATGCGCGCATGTAATCCGTGATGACGAAGGAGTATACTGCTTAGTTCCCTATCGCCATTGTAGCCGACAAAGGCATCGGGATCACGAAGCCCGGTAACCGTTGCATCGCTGAGAGTTGCGATGAGCGCCTTTCTTCCGGCAGATTCGGCGAGGGTATAAGCATACACATCCGCGTGGCTCCCGGTGTTCAACGGCGCGATGATATCGAGGACGGATGCGGCATAGGCCACTACTTTGGCCCCACGAACCGGATTATATCCGGTTGTTTTTTCTGCACCATCGGTTTCTGCGATAACATCGGAGCCATACAGGGCATCATAGAGGCTACGCCAACGTGCATTAACGGCATTGACCGCATAGCGGGCATTGGACAGCGGTACAACAAGTTGTGGTCCGGCGATGGAGGCAATTTCCGGGTCCACATTGTCGGTGGTGATGGAAAAGGGACCTCCTTCGGGCACAATATACCCGATTTCGTGCAGGAAAGCCTCGTAAGCTTTCATGTCGAACGTGTCACCACGGTGTGCTTTATGCCACGTGTCGAGAAGGCGTTGCAATTCATCTCGCCGAGCAAGCAACGCGGCATTGCGCGGTCCGAGCTCGGAAAGACTCTTCGCGAGGCCGCTGAAAAAGGTGTCAGCAGAAACACCTGTGCCCGGAAGTGCCTCATCGACTAAAAAGGCATAGAGAACCGGGTCGATTTCCAAACCGGCAATGGAAACAAAGGCGGTCATATCAAACTCCCTTGCGGTGAAAAGGTGGCGCGTCCCATGGGAGAGTTTAACGAACTCAAGAGAAGAGGCAAGGGGGCATTTTCTCAATTGTGTTTTCTTGGTAGACATGTTCGCGCGTTTCCGTCAGCGTGCTCACAGCAATTGGATACTGGTGTTGAGGAGTGCAGGTGAGAATAGTTCTCTTGTGCTCTCCAAAAGAGGACGTATATCGTATTATAATGGTGGGAAAGAAACGTGCATATTCAAAAAATTTTGCTGGTGTGTTGTGCTCTTATCTTGAGTGGGATTATTGGGGGCTGCTCCACGGTTGAACCCGATAGAGTTTATACGGCTTCATTCCGCAGTGGGCGACCTCTCTCGTATACGTACCGTCGTGAGAAGATGATACGACAAATGCTGGCTCGGTGTCAGAATGGATATGATATTCTTTCAGAGACAACAAACAATACCAATCTCCCTAGTGAGCAAGTTCGCGTGAAATATCGGTGTCGACCATAAAGCGATGAGAGGAGAGAAAATCGAGTGACGATGTTCTCTCCTCGACAATACGCCTTAGAGCTCTTGAAGAATAAGCAACATGACGGATGGGAACGGGCGAGAGATTGTTCCTGATGATTGACACGCCGAGGTTGAACACTCTTCCCAGCTTACAGCCTTGGCCAACGTTTCTGCAGATGCCGTGTTGGGATCAACCGGCATGCAATAATTGAGGGTGGCAGAGACAACAATGGATTGGTCTGACACATCGAGTTTTTTGACAATTTCGCTCTGACAAAGATACCCGAGGTTCTCTCGTTGGCATTCAACGAGCGTATCATGGGGGCCTTGCGGGTCGACGCCACACGTGCCATTTGCATACGCCCAATTTTGATCCTGATAGGGACGTTGGCCAGCAGTACCCGGACACAATGTGAGTTGGACTTTTGCTCCCCAAATATCGCATTTCAATGTGGATGCTTCATCATTAAATTGCCACGCATAGGACTGTTTGCCGGTCGCTTTGAGCATTTTTACATAATTCGTATACGGCTTCCCTTTGCCTGTCGCGAGGTTGGCCATGGAATAATCACCACTTTTGCCATCCGGCCCGACGGCACATTGTGGCCCGCCGCATCCAGGTGTCAAACAGGTGCGAGGATGCTTGTCGGCATCCCCCGATGGTTTGACATTGCATGCATACCAGTCTGCGATGTTCGGTGGATCGCTTGTTATCCCCGGTGATAACGCTAATGTGTTTTGATTTTGCGGATGTTGTCCTCCAGGCGGTTCAATCCATTGTTCCGGACTCATGCAGGCAATAATGTTGTCGCCGTTGGTCAATTTTAAACTGATCCCGTCGCCATTGAGCTGATTATTGACATAATTTGTTGAGATCGTGGCATGTGTCTCGTTGGGACAACTTTCCAGATCATTGTTGGCAACCATTTGGGCAAATGAACATTGGAGGTCTGTGGCGTTGTGTCCTTGGGCGTTCGGAACGACTTCTAACGTCATGGGAATGGTGTAGCCAGAGACATCGCTCAGATCAAAATAGTCAGGTTCCGTTAACGGGGTACCGTCCGATGGGTTTTTTGTACATGTCCCGGCTGAAGCATTGCTGGGGGAACATCCACCTGAAAATTCAAAAAGCGTATCAACACCGAACGGCACCGATCCGGGCACGGCGCCGATAGCGCAATTGGTGGGATATCCTTTATCCGGGCCTGGGCCATCGCATCCAATATAGAAGCGAAAATTTCCACTGGGGATGCCAGCATCGGGAATGCAAAGTTCCGTAGGGCCGGTCGTTGGGATAGGGAGTTTATAGCGGATACCGCTGTCGGCGCTGACTCCATCATGATAAATCTCTGTGACATCACCAATATGTGCCCAGAGACCTATGGACGCTTGATCCTCGGGGGGCGTGATGATGGCGTAAGCTCCATCGTAGCAATTGTTGACGATAGTGAGTCGTTGCGAATATCCCGTTGGACACGCTGCCAAGAGAGATTGGACCGGGTAAAGACAACATCCTATTAATAGGATCGCTGAATAGAATATTTTGGACTGTATCATCATTGTGACCTCTGAAAAGAACGCACCGTGTGTAGAGAGGAAAGTGATGATTTATTCCATAAAATAGTAAGGAAAAAGTCAAGCCGTGACGAAGTGTCATGAGTTGCAGTTTGATGAAATCCAGCCTACAAGGTCGGCCGATGTGATTCGTTTTGGATTTAAGCCTGTTACGTGGAGGAAAAGATATGCCGTCGTTTGATGTGGTCAGCCGTGTTGATCTGCAAGAGATCGATAATGCCGTGAATAATAGCTTGAAAGAAATTGCAAGCCGTTTTGATTTTCGTGGATCAAAGACTGAATTGACGTTTGATAAAAAGAATGTGGTTCTTCACGTGTCCACAGAATCAGATATGCGGTTGAAGGCCGTACGCGACATGCTGATTGGACATTGTGTCAAACGGAAGGTTGATGTACGCGCCCTTGATTTCGGTGACCCCAAACCAGGTGCAGGCCAGTCGGTCAAGCAGGATATCAAAGTCAAAGAAGGGATTGATAAAGATACAGCGAAAAAGATCGTCAAGTTGATTAAAGATTCCAAACTTAAAGTCCAGTCTTCCATTCAGGATGATCAAGTTCGTGTGACGGGCAAGAAGATTGATGACCTGCAGTCCGTCATTACGCTGCTCAAAGGCCAAGAACTCGACGTCGCCCTTCAGTTTGTCAACATGAAAAGCTAGGTCTGAGAGGAGAGGAGGAGAGTCTGTCAAATTGAAGATTTGTCGATTCGATAAAGGTGACAGGCAAATTATGTTAAATGAGGTAGCGCCCAGTTTCGATGCCAAACAATTCGTTGCGAAACCGCACTTTCAGAACGTCTTTCGAAAGTAGGGTGCTATATTTTCGTGCCGATGAAGTAAAAACGGATTTGTATTTTCCAGCTGGCAAAGTCGTATTGTGAAGAGGCGGAGTGCTGGCTGTGGAGGTGAAATATGCGGGAGCTACGACGATTCAGAGAGGCGTTTCAGTGAGTACATATCAAGCCCATCAATTTTTTGGGGGTTACGTTGTCGCTGAGCGGGGAGAGGAAGTTTCCGTATACACGCGGCGACGAATGCTTTGGAGCCTATGATGCTGCTATCGGTAAACCATCGTGTACGTGACAAGAAGCGTTCTGTACGGGTGTAAACAAAGTCGTGCGATCGAGCTTCTTCCACGATGGCGTTATCGAGAGTTTTTCCTTTGGCAGAGTCCAAGGTACCGGCCTCATAAAGGAATTGTCGATAATTACGCAGGCGAGCAGTGAGATCATCTTCATCCCATTCGGCCATACCGAAATCACAACTCAGGAGGTTGCCACGATTACCGGTCTGGAAATGATACCCAATCGATGACCAGCGGTACTCTTCTGGGCGTGCCACCAGAGCCGCACGAATTGGGTTCAGATCAATATAGGCAAGACAATTGATGAGCGTGCGGCCATCTTCAACGAGAACGCTTTTGAATCGTTCGGCCCAAAGGTAGCCTCGTCGCTGGTGTTTTTTGTTATAATACCGAGAAAAAGTTTGTTTCAGCTCTCGCATGAATTCTGACAAGCTCGACCATTTTTGTCGGTAATGCTTAAGGGTTGCCGGAGTGATGGCAACATCATCGCCGTATCGACGTCGGAGCCGAGCTGCAACATCGTCGTCGTGCATCGTGGAAGAGGGGAACATTCGAACAAGAAGATGAAAATGGTTTCCCATGATACAGAAGCCAAGAACTTCCGCGAAATAGAATGACGAGAAACGAGTGAGACAGGTGAGAAAGAATTCCTTTTCCACATCGCCAAATGGGAAACCGTCTAAGGCCGTGTGTGACATGACATGATAAACTGCCGGTCTGTCCTCAAGGGTAAAGCGGGCGGTTCGTGGCATAAAGGGGTCTCCTCATCATAAAATGAAAGCCATGGCGAGCATGCATACGAGGTCTTCTGTCATGACATTGTATTCGAGTCAACATAATTTGCCTGTCCCCTTTATTATAAACTCCCTTACGAGAGCTTGAGGCCGAGTGGGGTGACGAGGGTGGGGATTGAGCGTCCGAGGAGGAAGGGCAGGTGGGTTGAAGGAATTTGTGTATGTTCAAGGAGCGTCATGCGGAAGGCGCGTTCCCGAGAGGCAATGTCTGTTAATGTTTCGATGTCCTGGCGGCAATCTTTTGGCATGCCGTGCTTGATTTCTTTCGCAATGCGTCGGGCTATGTCCAGAATGTGCTTGGCTGGGAATGTTTCGTCATGATAGCGTGCAGCAGCAATCAGTTCCGACTCTTCGCCCAGAAGGTCAACGCGCTGCAATCGATTTGTTGTATAGATGTCCATGAGTGCCCGAGGATCTGTGCAGGAAAGGACGCGGCACTCCAATGGGTGTGAGCCATGGATGGTGCAGGCAAGAGGAGTCGTCTGTAAATACGGACACCCTGAGCCGTCCGGCAAGCTCAGGCGTAGCACTTCTTCATCAAGTGTGATAAGCGTTCCGGTCGGGTCGTCGCGTACAGTCTCTCCGCGTCGCAACGTTATAATGTTCATAACCTCAATAACATTACACTCGATAAGGGGCTTGTCCTCGTGGTGTAATGCCGGGCCACCCTGGCGGCAGCACGTGCCACATCGCCGGCATGCTGATGGTGTATATTCTGGCATGACGCTTCATGTCACGTGCTGGCTGGAAGAGCAACCCAAAGAGACTGACGTATTTACTCCGGTATCATGTGATTTGCTTTGCCTCTCAAAAAAAATAATGATAGGAGGCCGATGCAAGGTTGCATTCGGTATCGCAAGAATCCCTCGATTCTTACTGGTTCCGGTTGACAAAAAGATCGTTTATTTCTAACACATGGTACGCCTTGTGCGGAATATCACGATCTCCAATTCCTTGGAATCTTTGTATTCTACGGTGCTCCGGTTCCCCCCGGAATGCCGTGCTAGCGCCAGAGACGCTATATATATACGAAAAACTGGCGCGGCGGGTGTGTATGGGCTGTAACCTACTTAACCTACTGGAGGAAACCAATGGCGAAACACCCCACTCCACTTTTGGATCAGCTGGAAAGCGGGCCGTGGCCTAGCTTTGTAGCCGACCTGAAGATCGGTGCCGAAAATCGGCACAAAAACGAGAAGGGTCTTGAACTGCAGATTCCCGAGGACGTCATCGACGACTTGTTGGGCGTTCTTGAACTCTCCTTTAAGGACGGCACCACGCACTGGAAGCACGGCGGCATCGTCGGTGTTTTCGGTTACGGCGGCGGCGTTATCGGTCGTTACTGCGACCAGCCCGAAATGTTCCCCGGCGTCGCTCACTTCCACACCATGCGCCTGAACCAGCCCTCCGGCCTGTACTACACCGCCGAATATCTGGAACAGCTTTGTGACCTGTGGGATTTCCGCGGTTCCGGTCTGACCAACATGCACGGCTCCACTGGTGACATCGTGTGGTTGGGTACCCGTACCGAACAGCTCGAAGAAATTTTCTACGAACTGACCCACACCTACAACCAGGACCTTGGTGGTTCCGGTTCGAACCTGCGTACACCCGCTTGCTGCTTGGGTATGTCCCGCTGTGAATTTGCCTGCTTCGACGCGCAGAAAATGTGTACTGATTTCACCAACGAATATCAGGACATGCTGCACCGTCCGCAGTTCCCCTACAAGTTTAAGTTCAAATTCGACGCTTGCCCCAACGGCTGTGTTGCCGCTCTCGCTCGTTCCGACTTCTCCATTGTCGGTACCTGGAAAGACGACATCCAGATCGATCAAGAAGCTGTCGCCGCGTACGTCGGTGGCGAATTCGCTCCGAACGCTGGTGCCCACGCTGGCCGCGACTGGGGTAAATTCGACATTCAGGCTGAAGTTATCGATCGCTGCCCCACGGGCTGCATGAGCTACGAAGGTGGCAAACTGACCATCGATAACAAAGAATGCTACCGCTGCATGCACTGCATCAACGTTATGCCTCGCGCTCTGCGTCCTGGTAAGGAAAAAGGCGCCTCTATCCTTGTTGGCGCGAAAGCTCCCATCCTCGACGGCGCCCAGCTGTCCTCGTTGCTCGTCCCCTTCATCCCTGCTGAAGAACCCTTCGACGAAATCAAAGAAGTCGTTGAAAACATTTGGGATTGGTGGATGGAAGAAGGCAAGAACCGTGAGCGCCTCGGTGAAACCATGAAGCGCCTCGGCTTCCAGAAAATGCTCGACGCTTGCGGCATGGAAGCCGATGCTCGCCACGTTCAGGAGCCCCGCACCAACCCCTACATCTTCTGGAAGGAAGATGAAGTGCCCGGTGGTTGGGATCGCGACGTCGAAGAATTCCGCAAACATCACCAGAGATAAGAGGGGGGAGAAAAAATGGCATTCGTATCTTCCGGATACAATCCTGATAAGCCGATGTCGGACCGTATTTCGGATATCGGTCCCAGAAACTACGAGGAATTTCTGCCTCCCGTCATCAAAAAGAACTTCGGTAAATGGCTCTATCATGAGATCATTGAGCCTGGCGTTCTGATGCACAAGGCCGAATCCGGCGACGAAGTGTACACCGTCCGTGCCGGTACCGCTCGCCTCGTTACCACGTCTTACATCCGTGAAGCCTGCGCCATCGCCAAAGAATACTGCGGCGGCCACCTGCGCTGGACCACTCGGAATAACGTTGAATTCATGGTTGAGAGCCTTGAAGACGCCAAAAAGCTGAAAGAAACTCTCAATGCCAAGACCTTCCCCGGCGGATCACATATGTTCCCCGTCGGTGGCACCGGTGCCTCCATCTCCAACATCGTCCACACCCAGGGTTGGGTTCACTGCCACACCCCGGCTACAGACGCTTCTGGTACCGTGAAAGTCATCATGGACGAACTCTTCGAAGAGTTCACCTCTATGAAAATGCCCGCCATCCTGCGTATCGCTGTTGCCTGCTGCTTGAACATGTGCGGCGCCTGCCACTGTTCCGACTTGGCTGTCGTTGGTTACCACCGCAAGCCGCCCATGGTTGACAACGCCTACTTGGACAACCTGTGCGAAATTCCCTTGGCCATTGCTTCCTGCCCCACCGGTGCTCTGAAGCCCTCCAAGATGGAACTGCCCGATGGCAAAACGGTGAAAACCATTGCTGTCAACAACGACCGCTGCATGTACTGCGGTAACTGCTACACCATGTGCCCCTCGTTGCCCCTGGCTGACCAGGAAGGTGACGGTATCGTCCTCATGGTTGGTGGTAAAGTCTCCAACCGTATCAGCAACCCCAAATTTTCCAAGGTTGCCGTTGCGTTTATCCCCAACGAACCGCCCCGCTGGCCCACACTGGCCAAAGTTACGCGTAAAATCGTTGAAACCTACGCCGCCGAAGCCAAGAAGTACGAACGCTTGGGTGACTGGGCCGAACGCATTGGTTGGGAACGCTTCTTCGAAAAATGCGAACTTGAGTTCACCCACCATCTCATCGATGACTTCCGTGATCCCGCCTACTTTACCTGGCGTCAGACCACGAACTTCAAGTTCTAAGTTTGTCTTATATCCGAACGCGGCTTAGGCCGCGTTCGGTTTAACTTCAACCCCATAAGGGGGAACCCATGGACGAACAAGCTGTACGCGATCATATCGTTGAAGAACTCAAGAAGAAATCCGGTACCAAATCCAAGTTCTACTTGAAAGATTTCTACGCCATGGTGCCCGACATGAAGAAAATGCATGTTTCCAAGTTGGTCAACAAAATGGTTGCCGAAGACATTCTCGAGTACTGGTCCAGTGGTTCCACCACGATGATCGGTCTGAAGGGTGCGGGCAAACAGCACGCCACTGAAGAAGGCGAATAGTTTTTTTCGGCCATCCCCCTAAGATGTGCCTGTTGTGACGCCTTCGGCGACCCGTGGAGAAGGAAAGACTCGGTCTTTCTTTTTCTCAGGCTCGCCGGAGGCCTTTTTACTGTCCTCCGTCTGGTTGATCTTTTCATTGCAATGACGTATCCGGTCACTTCCCTTTGCCCCAGCAACGATAAAACATCCGCGAAGACGACTTGAATACACCTCCAATTCCACGTCTCATTTTGGCCGGCCTGTCGGGCGGGTCGGGGAAGACTATTGTCTCTCTTGGATTGACGCGAGCCTTGCGCAACTGCGGTCTGCGGGTGAAGGCCTTCAAAAAAGGGCCGGACTACATCGACGCTGCCTGGCTTGGATTGGCTGCCGGCGACGATGCGGTGAATCTCGATCCTATCATTATCCCGAAAGACCTGCTGCCTGGTTTGTTTCAATCCTCGGCAACGGGGGCCGATATTGCGATAATAGAGGGGAATCGTGGGCTGTTTGACGGCAAAGACGTGAGCGGTTCTTGTTCCACGGCAGAACTGGCTCGGCAGCTCGATACTCCCGTTATTCTTGTCCTTGATGCGACCAAAATGACACGTACTGCGGCGGCTGTTGTGCAGGGATGTGCCCACTTCGAGCCCGGTTTGCGGCTCGGCGGGGTGATTCTCAACCGCACGGCCGGCAATCGTCATCGGGCTATTTTGCGGGAAACCATAGAGACCTACACCGATGTGCCAGTGCTTGGGATGCTTCCCAAACATTCACCGAACCCCATTCCTGAACGGCACATGGGTTTGGTGTCGAATCGAGAACATGGCGGGTGTGAGGCTATCCTTGAGCGAATCGCTACGGTGATTGCCGATCATGTCGATGTGGATGCAGTCGTATCACTCGCGCAAATGGCTGCCCCGTTGCATACCGATGGTACGCCATTGTGGGGAGATCAGGTAAAAACTACGAGGAAGCCTGTGATCGGCGTTGTTCGGGACGCCGCATTTTGGTTCTATTATCCGGAGAATTTTGAAGCGCTCCGTCGTGCTGGTGCGGAGATTGTTTCTGTATCCCTTCTCGACGATACACCTTGGCCCGATATTGATGGTCTGTATCTTGGCGGTGGTTTTCCCGAAACTCATGCGCGGGCGTTGGCCGAGAATGTCGCTGTCCGTCATCGTATTCGCGACTTGTCCGCAGCCGGTTTGCCCATTTATGCCGAGTGTGGCGGCTTCATGTATCTTTGTCGCGAGCTTGTGACCCATGAGGGCACGTTCCCTATGGCCGGCGTTTTCGATCTCGCCACAACGCTATGCGAACGTCCTCAAGGGCTTGGCTACAACCAAGCGACCGTTATTACCGACAATCCCTTTCACCCCGTCGGCACCATTCTCAATGGTCACGAATTTCATTATTCCCGTTGCGTCCTCGATCCCGGGAATCTCACCTTCTGTCTGCATATGTCCCGCGGTAACGGTATGCTCGGGCAACATGACGGCTTGGTCGTCAACAATACCTTTGCCGCCTATACGCATATTCATGCTTTGGGGGCACCGCATTGGGCACCGGCATTTGTGAAGGCGGCTTTTGCGTATAGAAGGATAAAGAGCGAGTGACGAAGATATTTCCTGATGAACGTGACAGCGATATCGATAACGAGCGGAAATATTACGTACATTTTTCGGTTGTGTTTTTGCTTGAATCTCTTTCAGTATATTGAAATATCTGAATAATATCTATTCATTCTTCCCCTTACCTCCCTGTGCTTGCCGATGATATCATTTCTTCGTTGCTTCCTCGTGTCGAGCATGGTGTTCGCACATCACAGTTATAAATTGGGAAGACGCAATGTCTTGTACGGCATCAATGGCGTTTGTTCCGTTGGTTTTCTCACACTGTTTTCCTGTTTGCTGTAACCACGGCAAAACGTTAATCTCCAAGAACTTGCCAATCGCATGGCAGTAGTACTACAGTGCGTATGTTACCGTCATGAATAATCAGAAAAACGTTACCGCCTGTCACTATGCTCGAGGTCTCTTCGGCATTGATTGGCTTTTTGAGACCGAGTGTGGTGGGTATGTATCTTTGATGGAGCTCATTACCAACCAAGGCTCTTTGCTTCTGGCCGGTATCTTTGACCCTGGGTCTCCTTCGCGAGGAGGCTTATATTTTATTACGTCGACTCCAGGTGACGTCTAATATATAAGCGGTCAAGGCTTCATTGCGCTCGTCAGACAACTTGTATAAAATTCATAGAACGTAGTGAAGCATATCTCGAAATATATACTACATCTTGTGAAAGCCTGAGTTAAGGGTGCTGAATCCTTCGTCTGTACAACAAGACATGTCGTACAGGCAGAGGCACCTTTCATTTTTTGTTACACTGTGGAGTAAACGCTCTACACGTTTCAGAAGAGAGGAAACAGTTGGAATTGACACGCTGCACAACCGAGAAAGTTTCTTGGATTTTAGGATCGTCTCATGTCGTTCGTTGGAATAAATATATAGAAAGTGATATAGTGCAATGCGATCTCCCTCCGGACCATCTTTTTGGACGAGGAGGATTGCCTATTTGGTCGAAAAGATTGTTTAATGAGGCAGAGTCGATTCCTGATGATGAGGGGCGGATTGCCGTGTTGGTCGGTGATTTCCGGTTTGGAAATGGTATATGCCTCTGTGCTGAACAAGATGATGGCGTGCTGGCTGATGGTTTCGTTGCTATCGAACGTAAAGCCATGACTCCAGACTACGACCAGTACATGTTGAAGCGTGGATTGCTCGGTCTTGAATATTGGCATCGACATTTCGGGGGACGCGCAACCTACCTTTTTTGGTGTCTCTTCGGGCGAGAGGTACAGGATCGTCTTGCGGGGAAACATCTTAAACAAGGAAAATATCATCATCCGACCTTCAATTATTCTGAAATAGCCAAAGCTCTTCCAGAACTCGATATCGTCGACGTATCCCCTTTGTTGTCTCAGAGAATGCATGATGTCATCAGGCTTTTTATAGATTCAAGCTCTCATCCATCACAGATTGGCTATATTTTTTTGAATGGAGTGCTTTGTAAAGGCTACTCTCCGATGGAAGCCTATCGAAGTGCGGTGCGAGAAGTTGAAAGAGATCTCTGCAATTTGGCCAAGCAGATGGTGGAGAGCGCAGGATGCAAAATCGTTCTTACTGGTCGTTCTGTTTGGCTCGACACGTTGGTGCGTTATTTGGGCGCGACAGGCTTTAAAAAGCTCGCCGACGCGGGGTTAGTGTTGGCACCCCTTGATCGTGCTCCGGGACACAAGACGGCTTCTGATATTTGTGCAGAGTTCGACGTATCGGCCTGTGCCGTCGTGGTTGTATCGGCAGGAGGAAAAGATCTTTCTTCGGCTCTCGCGAAAGCATTCAATACGGACGAAGATGTTTGGGCTGATGTTCCTTGCATTGATTGGGAAAGTGCAGCAGCACTCATTATTGAATCTCGTCGTGGGACGCCGAACTTTCCTCGTCTTTCCCCGTCTTTACCGGAATCAAAGAATGTGATTCGTTTGAAGGTCTTTGAGCGTTTTGTTGAATTAGGAACAGCCGGAATGCCGAATTGGGGAGGGTTGCGCTATCTCCTCGAACAGATGGCATCTCAGCAAGTTCCCCGAACACCGTTTCCCAAACAACTCGATTACTCTATTTCGGGTGACGCTCTTGTGACAGGAGAAGGTATTGCGTTTTTGATTGGAGGTGGACATGCAGTCCAACAATATGCTTCAGGGGAACGGGTTCCAACTCGTCAATCCTTGAATAATTTCGCTCAGAATATCGCTGAACGTGTTACGCTCTCGAAATCGTTAAATATCGATTATTTGCATGTCATTTTTCCGGACAAGCAATCGATCTTGACTGAAGCATACCCGTTTAAGGTCGTTCAATGCCTGGGCGAAGAATATTTGAAAGAAGTGGACCCGGCTTTTGGGCCTCATATTCTTTATCCTGTTGAAGAACTTAAAAGGAGTTCTCAGTCTCCTTTCTATCCGCTTGACACGCATTTGACAGATGCAGGTTCACTGACAGTATTGCGACTTATGGTTGAAAAGTTAGGCTTTGACGTTCCACAAGCATATGAGCGCATAGCAAAATGTATTGTGAAGCCTGTGCGCCGCCCAGGTGATTTGGGACGGAAATTGGTGCCAATGCGCTACCAGGAAGTACTTCAACTTGAGCCTGATTGGAGAAATCGGTATTTTATTAGCGGTGGGGGGTTTAATGAAGGGATGATTGATATAATATTGAGCCCTGATGCGCCGATTCATAAAACAGTGCTTCTCTTCGGCGATTCATTTTTTCGATTGATGTTGAGACACATGGGAGCCGTTTTTACCCGTATCATATGTCTCCGCACACGCTTTCTTCATCCTGAAATGGTCTCCCTGATTCGTCCAGATATTATTTTTACAGGGAACGCTGAACGGTATCTCTCAAATGTGATTCCTGATCGCGATGCCTGGGCCTTTGCGTTGTATCCACATTTGCGGGGAACCACTGAGCTTGCCATGAAACCGGAATTCTTGGAAGCCTGGTCTGCGGTGACGTCACCAAGGTCGAAAAAATCTCAAGCTTTTTTTGAGCGTATCGAAAAAATCTAAAGGTATTCACCTGGGCTGGGAGGCTTGGTTGAAGCGGGCGAAGATGTTGTGTTTTCTGACTGCAGATGTCCTGCGGAAACGACATGCTCGGACAACAGGCGGCTTGGTCGTCAACAATACCTTTGCCGCCTATACGCATATTCATGCTTTGGGGGCGCCGCATTGGGCACCGGCATTTGTGAAGGCGGCGTTGAGGTATAGGAATACGGTGAGCAACAGGTAACCAACGGTTACTCCTGCTGTAATGCCTCGATTTCTCGACGAAGCACCTGGACATCATTCTGCCACACTGCATTCTTCGGATCGCGCTGGACCAATGGCTCCATAATCGCGAGTCCTTTTTTCAACAAGGCTAACGCCTTATCGTGTTGATGCAGAGCAAAATCAAGCCGAGAAAGTTTGTAATAGCTCACCATAAGGTCGCGCTGCCATTGTGCATTGCCCGGATCGCTGTCGGCCAGGCGTTGGGTAATGCTCAAGTCTTGTTCATACGCCTTTTTCGCACCGTCGGTGTCTCCGGTGGTTGCGAGGAGGTCGCCGATCTTGTTGTAACTGACGGAGAGGTCGCGCTGCCCTTGTGCATTGCCCGGATCGCTGTCGGCCAGGCGTTGAAAGATTTGCTGACTTTTCTCGTATTGTTGTCGCGCACCGTCCGTGTCTCCGGTGGTTGCGAGGAGGTCGCCGATTCTTTCATAACTGACGGAGAGGTCGCGCTGCCATTGTGCATTGCCCGGATCGCTGTCGGCCAGGTTTTGGGCTGTGCGCGATGCAGAATTATAAGCAGTACGTGCCTTCTCTATATTTCCTAGAGTAACCCACATGTTTCCTGTTTGTACTATGTTGGCAATTCGTTGATGTGTTACGCTGGGTGTTTTTGGCTCTTCAGCCATGATGCGATCCAGCATGGCGATATTGTCTTCAAATATTTGTCGGGAAATATGCAGCATACCGGGAATCGTGCTCAGTTTTTCCGGGATATCGAATGTGAGTCGATTGACGGCACTGAGGGCAAATTCTTTCTGGCGTTCTGCCCGGGCACGCTGGGTATCTGCTCTTACGTACATCCAGCCGGTCAGGCCCGTCAGTCCTATAAGCCCGGCAATGGCGAATTGACGAAGTCGTGTTGCGCGGCGCGTTCGTTTTAATGACAGCTTGAGAAATTTTTGATCTTGTGAGGAAAGCTCAAGCTTATGTTGTTTAAATAGTTTTCTTGCTTCAGTCAGAAACAATGTACTGGTTATAAGCAGATCTGGTCGCGGTTTTTCGCTTTTCTGCACTTCTATTGCCCAGGCCGTTGCTTCCTGGCTTAAGCGTGCACGATATTGTAGTGCCGGTTTTGCTTCTTCAATAATGGTTTTTGCTTTTTCCCAATGACTCAACAGCGCGTCGTGCGCAACACGCACGGTGCTGCTTTCGCCGTGGCCATCAACAACGAAGAGTCGAGCTTCAGGGGCGACAAAGGCGTCAATCAGGGGGAGGGCTTCCGGCAACGTGGTAAATGCATCTTTTGACACGGGGCGGGAGAGTACTATTTCGGGGTTCTCCGGACGTACGGTGACGAGTTTGAGGATAACAGTCGGAAGCGCGGCGTGTTGTTCTTCCTCAAGATTTGAGAAAATAGCATCGGCATGGGTGCCAATGGCACCTTCCAGGCCTCCCATGGCGTCATAGTCTGCGAATCGCAACAGTCCTTTCTCTGTATCACGTTGTTCAAACAGTTGGTCCAATGTGAACTGGAGCAGAGGTAACGCGCCGGGACTGCCGGCGGCTCGTTCCAATCGCTCGGCGAGATGTTCCCCTGTGTCCGGGTTCTCTTCGAATTCCAATCCGGCTGCTTGGGCGGGTTTGAGGATGATATCTCGAATTTCCGCCGGACCGGGAGGAGACAGCGTGTATTGTCCTCCGTCGTCCTTGAGTGTCCACAGCTGAGGAATCGTTTTGAGTTCCGTATACATATCGCTTCGCAACGTTGCGACAACGACACATCGATCACCACGGGCCAATGCATCAATTACTGTGGCGAAGTCATGTTGTTGCTCTTTGGAGAATGCGAAGAGTTCTTCCAGTTGATCGATAAGGACAAGGCAACGCAGATGCACATTGCGGTCATAGCCGTCGTTCTCGGCAATGTGTTTTGTCACGCGGCTTATGGCCGCTCCGACGGGGCGTAACGCCTGACTCGGTGCTTCTCTCCACGCTTGCAACATCTCTTCTCTGGTTGGACAATCGCCGTCAGCGAGTTCGGGAAGGGCAGATGTCTCGAAAAAGGCTTCGGCTAGGGTGGCAAGGGGATTGTCGCCGCTGCCCGGACGAATCGTCACCTGTCGCCACGCGTCCACATTGGGAAACGCCCCCGGTCGCGTGAGGCAAAGCCCTAGACCTGCCCGCAACAACGATGATTTGCCTGAGCCGCTCATGCCGGTGATGAGGAGAAATCCACAACCACGGAATGTGCTTGTTATGAGTCGGGCGCGTGTTTCTCGAATGACTCGGCTTCGCCCGAAAAAGACCGGAGCATGTTCGACGTCAAATGCTTCCAGCCCACGAAAGGGTGAACCCTTCTGTTCTATCGACCACACCACCTCTTCGGTCTGTTCGCTCAACCATTCTCGGAAATGAGCTTCGAATTGTTTTTCGAAATCGTCTGTACTCTGGAATTTCTGAGAAGCGGCGATAGAGAGGCCTTGCTCATTGCAAAACCATTGTTTCCAGAATGTTTCGACACATTGAAAATCCGTATCTGCTGTTTTCAGGTTTTGGGGCGGGCATGTCATTGCGGCGTCTTTGCGGTACATGAGGATGTGGGGAATGTGGCGTTCTTTGGCGGAAGCCATAGCATCCTCGAATTCCCATTCGGTGCCCGTCTTGGATTTCCCGTCTTTCCAGTACTGTTCCGGCAGGGGGGAACCGAGGCGGCTCCACAGGATGCAGACCACCATATCGCAAAGGCTTGGTCGGTCAATTTGGGCCTGAAAATCTTTGTCTGCAGTATAATAATGCTCTTCCCAGATGATGGGTTCAAGGCGAATGCGTTCACCCAATTCGGTTTGGATCTTCTCAATAACGCGTACAGCCCGCATGCGTTCATCTTTGACGTCATTGGGTGATGAAATGAATATTTTATAATGCTTTTTATCTGTTTTGTTCATGTCTCTGTGTAATGTTTTGTATTTGTATTTTCTCGTGTTGATAGATGATAGTTTTTTATTGATCAATATGTATTGAGTTGATCCACGGATTCGTTGTTCTTCTTGTCATCACCAAATTCAATTTGCCACTCATCCCTGGTGGCGGTAGTTTTCATGCCATCGAATCGTTACGTGTTCCCTAGACCTCCAGACCATCGAGAAGAATCATGAACATTTTGTACTCCCCCGAATGTGCCACGGAATATGGTGATTTTGGAATGGACATCCCGCATTATGGCGATCGCGCTGAGCGTATTCTTGCGGCGGTTAAACCGCCGAAGGACATGGTCACGGGATTTGATGAGCACTGTATCAGCCGAGAGGACATGCTGCGGATTCACGATGCAGCGTACGTGGATGCGTTGTTTTCCGAGACGCCCGATGCCGCGTTGCATGGTGTCTATGAACTCTATGACGAAAACGGGCAGCCGAATCGATTTCATCCGGAATCGGCAAAATCGACCATGCGTGAACTTGCCATGAAAGGCCGGTTCAATACGGCGGCAACGTACGCGGGCTGTATCGACGCTCTACATTCAGGATTTACCTATGTGTTGGCCGGTGGCATGCACCATGCCATGCGTGCCGGTGGGCGTGGATTCTGTCAGGTAAACGATATCGCTATTGCCCTGGAGCGGTGCCGGGCCGAAGGGCATATTCGTACCGCATGGGTTGTCGATGTCGATGCCCACCGCGGAGACGGAACGGCTGAAATTTTTCTCGGACGCGACGATATCCGCACCTTGTCCATTCATATGGCGCATGGGTGGCCGCTCGATACGCCGGCATTGGACGAACAGGGCCATCTTCAGAAGTGTCGCTATCCTTCCACGGTCGATATTCCCATCGTTGCTGGCGGGGAGGCGCACTACGTGCCCGCCTTGGCGCAAGGGATGTTGTTGCTGGAATCCTTGTCCATGCAAAAGCCCGATCTCGTCGTGGTTGTGAATGGTGCCGATCCCTACGAATATGATGCGTTGGAAAGCGCACGGTTGATGCAACTCAGCGCGCTCCAGATGTTGTCACGAGACCGTTTGATTCATCAATTTTTTGCTGTCCGTAAGATTCCGCAAGTATGGCTGTTGTCAGGTGGGTACGGTCCGCATGCCCACGAACCGGTTGTCAATTTTTTAAAGGAAATGGTGGAGAAGAACACGTCACGCGACGCGAAGTAAGCGTGTGTCGAGGAGGGCGAGTGTGCTTTCCTCTGACCACTTGTCCGTAAAGGGACGGTGATTAACAGTCTGTATCGTTGGAAGGAGAGCCAAGGATATCGCTGTATCCCCAGGCGATATCCCACCATTGGGGAAAGGTGATTTTAGAGTGGAGCCGAGGGCCGAACGTAACGTGCGGTTCAAGCGACCAGACGTGTGGCGTTTCGATGTGGTCCACTAATCCAATGGCCTGGCCAGGAGTGCAGACGATATGTTTACAACGCAGGCGGGTGGCTTCACGGTGGAGAAACTCGAACTGCTGTTTGTTGAAGATATGATGTTGCGGAACGACATAACGCATTCGCGGACGTAACCCGAGCAGCTCCGTTGCCGCATTGAAGGCCATGTCATCGTCCTGTTCCGAGGCGACCAACAAGTAGGGCTCTTCGTTGAGGTCGGCTGCCGGTTCGCCGAAGGCACCCCGACGTAATCGCCAGGCACGTATGCTAAAGCTGAAAACCGGCTTTTTAAATTGTTCGAGGCGTTTGCGAATGAGTGTTTGGCGGGCTTTGAACTCCAGCTCACTAATGTAAAGCATGATGGCATCGGCTCTATGCAGGCTCTCGACGGTTTCACGAAACCAGCCTGCAGGAAACACTATATTCCAGTCTTCGGCCAAGTCCCGAACATCAAGGATAGCCAAATTGGCTTGTGCTTTGGGCGTTCGACCAGAAAAGTCATCGTGGAGAAATACCATGTCCGCGCTGAATCTATCCCGCGCCGCGGCCGCTGCACGGGAGACTGTTGAGCCGATGATGATTTTTGTTTCCGGGCGGTAGCTGGATAAGAGATACTTGTCCATGCCAATTGATTTGGGCGTATCGGACGTTTCCACGACTCGTGGGAGATCGGATTGCCAGATGTGGTGCGCTTTGGTTGCGACAATGGGGAATTTCCCCCGATGGACCGCCCATCCCAGGAGCCAGGAGGTAAGCCAGAGGGTACCGCCGCATCCGATAGACAATCCTCCGACGCGCACAGAGGGAGCAACGGCGGTTTCGGATTTGACGATACCTTTGCCCTGCAGGCTGGTTCGTATACGGTGAAAAATACGATACCCGGCAGCGGCAAGACGAAGCGGCAGGCTGAAGCGTTTTTGAAGGCGATTACGTGTAGGCATACAGAAAAGGCGAAGAGACCCGGCGGTCTCTTCGCCTTGAACATGCAATAGGCCGACGGCTAGTCGCGGCTTCCGCCGAAAAGTCGAAGCAGCATGAGGAAAAGGTTGATGAAGTCGAGATACAGGGTCAGCGCACCGAGAATCGTTGCACGGCGAACCACGGTACCACCTTCGGCAGGAGCGGTTTCGCCCATGATTCTGAGTCGCTGCGTGTCATAGGCAGTCAGGCCGGTGAAGACAAGGACGCCGATACACGAAATAACAAAACTCATGGCCGAACTATGCAAGAAGATATTGACCACCGAGGCGATGATGATGCCAATGAGGCCCATGAACAAAAAGCTGCCCCATGAGGTCAAATCCTTCTTGGTCACGATGCCGTAGATGCTCATGGCACCGAACATGCCGGCCGCAACAAGGAAGGCGTTGACGATGGACGACTGGGTATACACAAGAAAAATGAATGACAGCGTCACCCCGTTGAGGGCGCTATACAGCATGAACAAGAGTGTGGCCGTGGTGCCGGAAATGCGGTTGATGGCCATGGACAGCCCCGCAACCAACGCGAGCTCACCAATCATAAGTCCAAAGAAGACCATCTGGTTTTGAAAGATAAACTGCATCATGGCGGTGTTCGACACGACATACAGCGACACGACAGCCGTGACGAGCAAGCCGATAAACATCCAACCATACACGCCCCGCATAAAGGCGTTCAGCGCCAAGGAACGGGACGCCTGATAATCAACCGAGCGATAGTGGGCCATATTAAGAGCCTCCTGAGTTCTTTTCACGGTAGGTTTTTGAGAGCATTCTCTTTAGCTTCAAATACGCACGAAAGCAAGTTGGGGCAAGAGCAAATAGAAAAAACCCGGGTCCGTAAACTCGGGTGTGCGCGGAAGGAATCGGAATGTTCAGCGATGGGAGCAAGACGGACGGACCGGCGAAGCACTCTTTTTTCTAGGTATTTCTTGATCTGTTCGCTCGTCGCGGACCTGGTCCGTCTTACGTCGCCACCAGTAATGGGCCAAGCGACCGTGGCTTTGAGCCGGAAACCTCGTATATAAAGGGCATTTCTTTTGGTGTTGCTTTCCGGGATGCCAGCTCACCTGTCGCCGAGCTTACTTACAGAATAAGCATGATATGTGCCAGAAGCAAGGGGTTTCGTTTTGTTCTGTTTTGTTAGGGCGTTGTCTCTGGTGGAACGTACGGCCACAATTGTCAGTGCCATATTCTCGTCACGATTTGGGCATTGCATTGTTGTATGGTCCCGCTCTTGACGTCAATTCACTGACGATGCGTTCGTATTTTCGTGTCTTTGACGGTCTTCACTTCTGTTCCGAAGCGACGTTTTTGAGTTCGGTAAGCAGTAGGCGAGCCGAGGGGAGAGCGCCCTCGGTGTCGTATTCGGAGACATGCTGCTCCATTGTCTCGACAAGATCGGTGTAATTATTGTTGAGCAGTGTTTTGACTTGCTCCAGAAGGTCTTCCGATTCGATGTTCCCTTGCTCAAGGGAGGTAATCAATTTTTGGGTGCACTCGACAGCACGATCGATTTCATCCTGTGAGAGGTGAACTCTCGTGATGTCCATGTCATGCGTCTTGGGTGGAGGAGTGAAGGACGCTGTTGAAGCAAGCACAACATCCAAAGCGCTGTTGAAGGTGCTGAGTATTTCACGCTCGATAGACGTTCCGTGTTCTTTCACGGCCACTTCCAGGTTCGTTGCAGCATCTTGAAGGTGCTTGGCTCCAATGTTGCCGGCAACCCCTTTCAGTGTATGGGCGAATCTGGCAAGTGATGCTGTGTCCTGGGTGTCGAGCATCTCCTGGAGCTTGGACGGTGCATCGTGGAACTGAGAAACAAAATCGACAAGAAGTCGTTGAAACAAATCGGCATTGCCAGATAACCGACGCATTGCATCATTGACGTCAATTCCGTCGAGCACAGGCATGGAAGATGACACGGCAGGCTTCTCTGGTATGATGGCGTGTTGCGGTGTGCGCGCCGGAATCCAGCGAAGTAACGCCGAAAACAATTCATCCGGGTCGATCGGTTTCGTGACGTAGTCGTTCATGCCTGCTTCCAGGCATTTGTTACGGTCTTCAGCCATGGCATGAGCGGTCATGGCGATAATCGGGAGTTGTTCTTTTCCCTCTTCACGTCGAATGGCTCGTGTGGCGTCGAAGCCGTCGAGTTCAGGCATTTGCACATCCATCAGAACGGCCTCATAGGTATTATTTTGGATGGCCTCAATGGCTCGGCGGCCATTGTCTGCAATATCGACATCAAATCCCGCATTATGCAGAATTTCCAAGGCAACTTGTTGATTGATGGGGTTATCCTCGACCAGGAGGAGCTTGGAGTCCCGAATGCTTGTGACATCAACCTCTTTTTGCGCAAGGCCGGCTAATCCTCGGATCGATCGGCGCTCGGAGCGACCGAAAACTTCCATAATCGCATCGAACAGGTCGGATTGACTCACTGGCTTGGTCAGCGTGATGAGATGGTGTGCATTGTGTTTTTCTATATATTCCAGCATGTGTTCACGATCTTTGGCCGAAGCCAAACCAATGTATGCTGGATGATCCTGCTTTCCAGGCAAATCTGTTGGAGCTGAAATATCGACATCGTCGAATCCATCGACTCCCCACGCCATAAAGACGATATCAACAGGGTGCTGTTGTTCGGTGGCCAGGGATAAGGCCTCATGCATTTGGGAAACAGAGTCTACAGATGTCACCAGAAAACCAAAAGACGTCAAATATTTCTGCAAAACCTCTTGGGTCGTTACGTTTTCTTCAACAACAAGAATATGAAGACTACGGAGATCGCGAGGAACTTCCGGCATCTGCTGTTGTTGTGTGGTGCGGCTAAATGCGGCTGTAAAGAAAAACGTTGATCCCTGACCAAATTGACTTTCTACGCCAATAGTGCCGCCCATCAGATCGACAAGGCGTTTGCAAATGGCCAAGCCGAGTCCGCTTCCCCCATATTTGCGGGTGGTGCTTTCGTCGGCCTGGCTAAATGACTGAAAAAGACGAGATTGTTGATCATCAGACAACCCTATGCCCGTGTCGCGAACGGCAAATCGAAGCAGAACGGAATCCTCGTCTTTCTGTTTCATGGAAACACTGACGACAATTTCTCCCTGATGAGTGAACTTAACGGCATTGCTGGCCAGATTGATCAGAATTTGTCCAAGCCGCAATGGGTCGCCGACCAACGACGTCGGGATTTGGGGATCGACATCGAAAACTATTTCTAACCCTTTATCCGCAGCGGACAAACTGATGATGTTGGAAAGATTGATGAGTACATCATCAAGTTCGAAGGGGACGCGCTCAATGGTCATCTTTCCGGCTTCGATTTTTGAAAAATCGAGAATATCATTGATAATTGTTAATAAAGCGTTTCCCGAGGTTTTGATCTTGGCAATGTAATCATACTGTTTCGGGGTCAGTTGCGTGCGGAGTGCAAGGCGAGCCATACCGATGATGGCATTCATAGGGGTGCGGATTTCATGGCTCATGCGAGCGAGAAATTCGCTCTTCGCCTGGTTGGCGGACTCTGCAGCTTCTTTGGCGCTTTTAATATCCTGCTGGATGGCTTTGAGTTCGCTAATGTCGTGATGCAGGGCGACGACACCGCCTTCACGCGTCGGGTGACGCGAAACACTGACCCAGATACCGGACGGAAGTTGCCGTTCGTATCCGGAGATATCCTTCATAGCCGCGAGTCGGAACGCAATGAATTGCTCTTCGGCCTCCTCGGTTTGCTCATACCGGCCTTTGCGATAGAGGACACGAAGAATATTTTCGTAGGGAACGCCTGGTTTGAGGATATCGTCGGCCTCTGGATAGAGGTCTTTGTATTTCCTATTCAATACGACGACACGCATCGTCGCATCGAACATAATGAGCCCGGCGTCAATGCTATCAATAGCGTCTTGAAGGAGAGACCAGGATCGCCGTAATTCCTGATCGGCTTTGATCCTGTCGGTCATGTCGGTAATAACGCCGCTGAGAAACTGCAGTTTGTCTTCATTGTCGTACGTTGCCTGGCCTTTTTCGACGACCCATCGAACTTCGCCATTTTCTCGAATAATGCGGTACTCGATGAGGTAGGGACGTCGCAGGGATACGGCTTCATGGATCGCATCTTCCACAGTCAGGCGATCTTGAATGTGGATGATATCGATAAATCGACGTTTGGAAGACGTTGTAAATGCTGAAGCGGGGTATCCCGTTAATGTCTCCACTCCTGCGCTAATGAATTCCATTGTCCAACCGATATCATCCGCTCGTCGATACACAACGCTGGTTAATTGCGAGACGAGCGACATGTACTGGGCATTGCTTTCGCGGAGCGCATCGTCTGCTTCTTTACGTTCGGTGATATCGGTAAATGTTTGAACAAATCCACCATTTTTCATGGGAGCATGGCGCATTTCCAGCTCCCTGCCTCCGGGACCGGGTATCTCCACAACAAATGGTTTTGACCAATCAAGTTGTTGGAGTTGTTCTCGTTCTTTGGAAGGAATCGCGACATTTTCAAGCCACTTCTCGATGAGGTCACGAACCTGAGGATACGCCTCCAGTGATAAAGAGGAGAGCTGAAATAATTGGGTAAATCGTGGGTTGAAGGCCACCACCTGACCGCTTTCATTGGCCATAAGAAGCCCTTGGTCCATGTTCTTCATTGCCGCTTCGAGAATGTCACCGCGTCGCGTCACTTCGTCCTGAAGTTTCTTGCTGTTGGTCATGTCGCGGAATGTCGCCACAATGCGGCGTTGGGTATCTTCGGTTTGGACACCGATGGATAACTCCAAAACACGCTGGGAGCCTGAAGGCAGTGAAACGACGACTTCACGGCGTAAGCCATGGTCTTCGGTCAAGTTTTCCCCACGCAAATCAGCATAAACCGCTTCTGCTTCGTCGGGGTCAGCGGGGGAGATAATATCGTGAACACGTTGTTTCTCTGTTTGATCTTCATTGATTTCGAAGAGATGGAAGGCCGCGGGGTTCATGTACAGAATTTCACCACGGGAATTCGTCATGAGCATAGCGTCCCGCGCCGTTGTATTCACAAGCCGAAGCATTGTTTCGCTAGCCTTGAGATCAAGTTGGCTTTGGCGACGCACCGCTCGTCCTTTGGCCAAGACCCAAGAGACGACAAAGAGGGCAATTAAACAGGCACTCAATGCGATAATGGCGGTGGAGTACCACTCCAGAGACAGGGCGTTTGTTGGTACATGCGAGACGATATACCATTTTGCTTCGGATAAGAGCGGGGAATCTGAAACTGTTTGCTTCTCGGTACACTTCGTGACGCATACCCGGTGAAACGAAAATAAACCGGTCGAGGTCTTTATTTGGCCTTCTGAAGCCGTCTGTATGTGCTTCCATACCTCTGGGTACTGGGCGGAAAACGTGCTTGTCTCGCCTTTATCAAACATAAAAGCCCATTCCAGAGAGGGGTCGGGGCCATACAGCCAATATCCGGAAGCATTGAGTAAAGAGAGAACACCTGGGGTATCAAGTGAAGCACGTCGGAGCTGGTCAAGTAAAATTTGTCCCAAGTAATTCAGCACGACGACCCCACGCAGCTTCCCCGTCGAATCGTAGACAGCTTTGGAGAAGCGGATCATAGGCTTGAAAGGTACTTCAATCTTTCCGTGCTCAATATTGAGATCAAATGCAGAGATTGCTACGCTCCCATGGGCTACAACTGCGTTGCGAAAATACGTCCGTCCACTTTTGTTTTGCAGACTGTCGTGTGCGGTTACGACGGGCCCTTCCGGACCCGCATTGATGCGGACGAGTTCCATGCCTTGCGGAGAAAGAAGACGAACCTGGTCGTATACGTCCGTATTGGCCATGAAGATGGTGAGGATTGCTTCGAGTTCATTATTGTACTTGATACCCTCTGCAATGAGGTCGGCGAGGATGGATATATCGGCGAGGCGATTTCTGATGCGGTTTTCAAGAAGTCCAGCTTCCAGAGCGACAAGGTTTTTTTCTCGCAAATTGAGGCTACGCTGGTACATTTGGGTTTCCATGCGCATGAATATACTGAAGACGATGATGACAAGCAGTGCAGCCGGCGTGAAGAACGCCAGAATTTGTATTAAAGCGGGACGAGGAGTCGTGTTGGCCATATGAGTATTGAGCCTTGTTAATGTTAATCGGCATGACAACTTCAGCAATGGACAAGTCAGGCCGATACTTCGTCTGAAAGACTATACGTTCATACGGTCACGGGGCCATAAACCCTATTCCTCCCATGTGCTTTGGCTTCATAGAGCATGGCATCTGCTCCTTGAAGAAGGGAGGCACTTGATGTTGCCTGCGCGGGGCGTGTGACGGCGACCCCCAAGCTTATCGTCACGTGTTTGGAGCATGATGACGTTGCATGAGGCAGGTGGAGCTGGTTAACATTGTGAAGAATATTTTGGGCAACGGCCATGGCGCCATCACAATCGGTTTCAGGCAGCATGATGGTAAACTCTTCCCCTCCATACCGAGCGACAAGATCAGTCGGCCTTCTTGCCGAAAGAAGCAGAGCTTGGGCCACATCACGCAAGCATTGATCGCCTTGAGTATGTCCATAGCAATCGTTATATTCTTTGAAAAAGTCGATATCGCCCATAATAAGGGCTAAGGAAGAGCTGGAGCGTGTACATTGACGCCAAGAGCGTCCCAAATATTCGTCGAACCGGCGACGATTGGCGAGACCGGTTAAGCTGTCGAATGACGCCAGTCGTTCGAGGAGATCAGTTTTACGCTTGAGTTCGAGGTGTGTTTCCACCCGCGCATTGACTACGGCTGGACTGAAGGGCTTGCGGATATAATCGACGGCGCCCATATGTAAGCCCATGGTTTCTTCCTGCTCGTCGCCGAGCGCTGTAATGAAGATGACAGGAATGTGCTGCGAAGATTCGTCGGCCTTGAGACGTTTGAGAACGTCATACCCGGACATGCCTGGCATCATAATGTCGAGAAGGATAAGGTCGGGAGGATTTTCATGCACGTATTTGAGGGCTGTGATACCGTTCGTCGCAGAACTCAATATATAGCGATTTTTCAAAGACTCTGCGAGAATCATCAGGTTGTCCTGCATATCGTCAACAAGAAGGATATGTGGGCGCGATATCATGTCATGTTGATACATACGGTGTCCATTTGCAGAATCGTTTTATTTTGTTTTTGGACGTGTGAATGTAAAGCTAAAGCAAAGGGTCGCCATTGTCATCCTGTCAGTATGAAGCATTGTTTTTTCTTGTTTGCTTCTCATCGGTGAGCACCGTGGATTCTTTGAATGTTTAAACCCCTAACATGTATGGTGCTGTATGTCTCTCCTTGAGCTTTTGGCCATTGCCGTCGCATTGGCTATGGATGCTTTTGCTGTCGCTCTCGCTACGGGAGTTCGTCTTCGTGTGGTCACTTCTCGTCAAAGTTTCCGACTTTCCTGGCACTTTGGATTATTCCAGGCAATGATGCCGGTGGTTGGTTGGTACCTCGGTTTGACGGTTCGCCATTTTGTTGATCGATATGCCCATTTTATCGCATTCGGATTGCTTGCAGCCATTGGATTGAAAATGCTGCACGAAGCACTTGGCGATGATGAGAACGATGAACGCAAAGATCCAACACGCGGAGTTTCGTTGGTGGCGCTTTCTGTCGCAACGAGTATTGACGCGTTGGCGGTTGGATTATCTCTTTCGTTGTTGAATGTGCCGGTGTTCTTTCCGGCATTTGTTATTGGCTTGACCGCATTTTTGCTTACAGCTGTGGGCCTACGTCTTGGAACAACGCTTGGAAATGTTACGAGCTTGGGGGGGCGGTGCGAGGTGCTTGGTGCAGTAGTGCTTTTGGGACTTGCAGTGAAGGTTCTTGTCGATCATGGGGTGTTTTCTTGAGCCATGCCACCAGCTTGCACTCGATATGATCTTTACAGGCATACTTGAAATTGTTTTGCACAGATGTGACGGCGTGCCATGAGAAGTTGCACAAATTTGCACATATTTGTGCAAAAAATTGCACAAATATGGCGAGAGTAATTTTTAAAATTTGCAATATGTTGAATTTTAAAGTTATAAAATTTGGCACGCATCCCGCATAAAAGATCGTGAAGTGCAACCGATGCCAACCTTTTACCGATCGGATTCCCACTTCCGATCACGAAACACCCTTGCCGGAAGACGACTGCCAATCGTCCTCCAATTCAAGTCTGGAGACCGCGGGAAAGCCCCACAATTCCCGCACACGTCATGAACCCTTTACTCCTTCTCGTTCCACCCATGCCATGGAGCGGGACTGGCGGAACCCACCCTCGCCGCCAGTCCCGTTCTTTTTTGGGCAACCATCCTTCGAAAACATAAACATACGGCATGGAGGCTTGTGCAACGGATGACACGCTTTCCATCCCCATAGCATGTTTTTTTGAAAAAAGTCGATAAAAAAGTCTTTTTTTTGTATATTCACTTCCCCTCTGGATTGAGCGTTCCGGCAAGTCCTGGTACGAAAGCCCCCATTGTATGCTCATTATTGATGCAAGCCATTTTACGAATTCCCAGTTATCCTGTTGTGAGGTCAGGCGAAATTTGGGACAATCGTATTGTATTCGTCCTACGTATAATACCATTGAGAGCCTTTAAGGGGTGATTATGTTTCGCAAAACCGTTTCGCTGCTTCTTGCCCTGACGCTTCCTTTTCTTGTTTTATCCGGGCTGGTCGTCTTTGCGACTCCGGCCGATGCCGTGGCCTCATGGTCAGGTTGGGGGATTCTTTTTCTGACGGCGAACCAATGGAGTGCGCTTTTTGCAAGTTTATTCCTTGTTTTCATCATTGCCGCCGTGTTGCATTTGGGGCTGAATTGGGCTCGCCTTACTGAACGAGTGAAATCCGATAACACACTGTTTGGTCGCGATTTTATGATTGTCGCGGTCATTTTGGCTTATATCATCCTCGGAGTGCCGCTTGGGCTGCCTCCCATGGCGCAGTTCGGCAGCTTACGTGGTTTCATCGAACAGAGTTACGCGGACGCGTATGGTGTTCCCCCGTATGTCGGTGCACAATCGGATTCTATTGCCGCTGTAGCCAGCCGTATGAATATCGACCTGGATAAGGCCATTGGCGTGCTGCGGGTTCATAATATTCATGTTCCATCATCAGAATGGACATTGACGGAAATTGCCGCACAAAACGGCATTGCCCCCGGCGCAGTCTATGAAACCATGTCGTCGGCCAGTGATACGGGAGAAGCCACAGCCGCCGGTTTGCCCGATGATCCTCCGGCGGGCCTTGGGCGTATGCGGCTTAATGAAATCTGTACGGCGTATGGTCTGGACTGCCAGGCCGTTTTACACAAGTTGACCGGAGCCAATATCGCTGCAACAGGTGATATGAGTTTGTCTCAAATTGCCGCATCCAACAATTTGTCAACTTTTGATATCTACCAAGCATTGCGGGAAGATGTGCCGTCGGTGCGTGGTAATCCCGGAGAAAAGAACGATATCATCCTGGATGACAACGATTCGGCAGACAATACGGGGGGGACACCGCCAGAGACGGCCGAGCCTCCGATCCCAACGCAAACAGCAGAACCCGCGCCCCCGACGGCGATAGTACCCGCGGAACAAGATGTTCCTCCTGCTGGACAGCAATCGGCCCCTACAGAGCTTGATACCATGATGTTGGCCGATTTTGCTCGTCAGTCCGGCATTGCACTGTCGGAGATGCAGGCCCGATTAGCCAAGGCCGGTATTACCGCCTTCGGCGATATGACCTTCCGGGAAGTTGCTCTGGAAAACGCCAAAACAGTCGATGACATTTACGCCATCGTCATGACAGAACAATAAGCTTGGCCGGGAGCCGGCAAAATTATGGATATCGGTTTCAGGCAACAGCAGCGCGGTCCTCTGTTTCTGGCCGTGTCCTCATTGGTCGTTTTCGGCTTGGGGCTTGTTTTCGTTACGTGGCAAAACCTGCGTCAACAGCAACAATTTATTGATCAGCACGTCCTGCTTTCTGCCAGGACTATGTTACGGGGAGTCCAAACCAACTTGTTGCGCGGCGAGCGTCGGTTCGGTCTGGTCGCCCCGGATATCTTTCAAGCACGCGCCAAGGAGTTTTTTGGGGAACTTGTTGCCTCGGGAGAGGTCGATTACCTTGGGGCATACGATAAGACCGGACGCCTCTTTTTGTTTGCTGGCAATGCTGGCCAAATCCCGCCCCGGGGACTGGACTTGCCCCAGACTGCTCAAGAGGTGATCAAACAAACGGGAGAGTGGTTAGGAACGCTGAAGTCGGGAAAAACGGTACTGCTTGCCTATGCCGAACGTGCCCGTGAAGGTATGGCGTATTTGCGTCCATCCCGCAGTGGTGCTCTTCCGTCATTTAAAGAAGAAATCATCCTTTTGGTTGGCCTGAACAAGGCCGAGCACTATGCGCTGTACAATACCTTCAAGCGTAATGCGATCCTGCAGACCGGGTATGTACTCATTGTTGCATTCACGTTACTGGCCTTGCTTTTCGCTTATTTTCGCAGGCGGGAGCAATCCGGTCGTGTCGTGCGTCTTGAAACATTTCGCTCCAAACTCCTCGATGCTTTGCCAGACGGCTTGTTGACCCTTGATGAAGATGGCATCGTCAAAGCCGCAAATCCGGCTGCAAAAGCTATTTTGGGTCGATTACCTGATGTTGATGGGGAAAAGTTGGTTGGAGCATCGTTTGATGGGTTGACTCGTGACCTTGAACACGTTGACGAGGGCGCACCTGCGTCGTCTTCTGGCTTGATATGGCAACAACTTGATCGGGAAGGACTTTCTTTGGAGTTGCTTACCGTCCCGCTTGCTGATGCATTCAGTAAAAATATGACAGCGAATGATCGTGACGCCGCTTTGGTTATTCTGCGTGATCGTACCCGGATTCGTTCGCTGGAAGAAGCTCTCCGGGAAACACAGAAGCTTGCTGCCATCGGTCGTCTTGCTGCTGGAGTGGCGCATGAAATCCGGAATCCATTGAGTTCCTTGCGCGGATTCGCCCAATTTTTTGCATCCAAGCTGAAAGGGAAGGATCCTGAAGAAAAATACGCTCAAACGATGGTGAGTGAAGCTGATCGCCTTAACCGCGTCGTTACGGATTTGCTTTTTCTTTCTCGACCGCGGGCTATTGATGCCAAAAAAATTAATTTACCGCAGCTCGTGGCGCACATTTGCGAATTGGTCAGCTTTGATTACGATCACGAAACCATTACACTGGCGACAGCCTTACAGACTGAAACCGTCTATGCTGACCCCGATGCATTGAAGCAGGTCTTGCTCAATCTCATTATGAACAGCTTATCTGCTTTGAAAAAGACGGGTGGTACGGTCATTGTGGCTGCGAACCATGAACTCGATGTTATACGCATCAGTATTATCGACGATGGACCGGGCATGAATCCGGAAGAACGTGAGAAAGCATTCGAGCCGTTTTACACGACGAAGAAATCCGGTTCCGGATTAGGATTGGCCATTGTCCATAAGATTATTCGCGAACATAAAGGACGCGTCCATATTGAATCGTCTCCGGAGAAGGGAACGCGTGTTGATATTCTCTTGCCAGAGCCGACCCCATCGGATTCGATAAACGACGATGAAATAGTATCATGACGAAAATTCTTATTATCGATGATGAAGGTGGGCATCGCCTCATGGTCCGGGCTGTGATGACTGATGCCGGGTATGATGTGGACGAAGCGGAGTCGGGAGAAGACGGCTTGGCTCTCATTGACAATGCATTGCCGCCCGATGTGGTTCTTCTTGATATCCACTTACCCGGTATGGACGGGATGGAAACATTGCGTGCTATTCGAAAGCGCAACGACGCGCTTCCGGTTGTTATGTTGACGGCCTACGGCAGTGTGGGCAGTGCTGTCGAGGCCATGAAACATGGTGCATTCGATTATCTGACCAAACCGACTGATAACGATGAACTGCTGGCAGTTGTCAATAAAGCTCGCGAATATGGCCGGCTTTTGGCGGAAAATAGAAGTTTACGTCAACAGCTTTCAGATCGTGCCGGTCCTCCGAGGTTGATTGGCGATTCTCCCAGTATGCGCGAAGTGCGCGAGCTTATCAATCAGGTGGGACCAACCGAAGCGTCCGTCCTTATCCTCGGTGAATCCGGAACGGGGAAGGAGCTTGTGGCCGAAGGGCTTCATGCCGTCAGTCTGAGAAGCAATAACCCGCTTATCAAGGTCAATTGTGCGGCTTTGCCTGCCGAGTTACTGGAAAGCGAACTGTTCGGATATGTGAAGGGTGCATTTACCGGGGCGGTGCGCGATAAACCTGGTCGATTTCAACTCGCGCATGAAGGTACGCTTTTTCTTGATGAGATCGGAGAAATGCCGGTGGCTTTACAGGCCAAGCTCTTGCGCGCCATTCAAGAACGTGTTGTCGAGCCACTAGGCAGTGTGCGGCCTGTGGAAACCGATGTCCGTATTCTCGCCGCTACCAATCGAAATTTATATCACGAGATTCAAGCCGGTCGCTTTCGAGAAGACTTGTATTTTCGGTTGAATGTCTTGGAAATATCCATTCCGCCTCTGCGTGACCGTCTTGATGATTTACCGCTGCTTGTCGGCTTTCTTTTAGAAAAACTTGGCAATAAAAACCGGAAGGCTGTACGCGGGGTCACACCGGCTTTTCTTGATGCCTTGTCACATTACCACTGGCCCGGGAACGTTCGAGAACTTGAAAATGTCTTGGAGCGGGCGCTTATTTTGTCACGTTCCGACTCGATTGGCCCCGAGTCGTTGCCACCGCATATTCACGCTGCGAACACGGTTCCTCATTCGTCTCTTCCTGCATCGTCGTTCCCTTCAGCCATCGAGGAGGAGAGTGGTGAAGCTTCGCTTGATGAAGCAGAGCGCCAGGCCATCTTGGCCGCATTGAAACGAACGGGAGGACACCGAGAGCGGACTGCCACTGCATTGGGGATCAGTCGGCGAACGCTACAATACAAGCTTAAAAAATTTGGTCTCGCCAAACGGAGAACCGGAGAATAACGTCGTCGATTCACGTTCACCTCGTCTTATGTCTTCTCTCAACAGATAAAGAATGAGCTGGCACGAAGGGGTGTGCCATGCTACAGCATAAGAGGTGTGCCGTCGGATGGCCACGTCAATTCATTGTCTTTTCCAACAAGGGAAAGCAGAGTGTATTTTTGAGGAGTTGTTCATGATTAATCCACAAGAGGAACCGGTTCTTTCACTCGATGATGTCGTTGAAAAACTGTGTTGCCCCGATTCATACAAGCATGTGTACCATCGTCCGTTGCATGATCAGCCGATGCCGTCCATTGAGACGTTGGCGTATATTATGGAGAAGCTCCGTGCCGTCATCTTCCCGGGGTATTATGGTCTGAGTGAAATTTCACCGGAATCCATGCGATATCATATTGGTGCCAATCTTGATGCCGTGTCACGGCTTTTGGCCGAGCAAATCAAGCGTGGTTTCTGTTTTTTTTGTGACGGAGAGTTGGGAACGTGCATGGAGTGCGAAAGTCGAGCGGCGGTATTGACACAACGCTTTATTTCTACCTTGCCCAAAGTCAGAGAATTGCTCTCTTCCGATGTGCTTGCGGCTTTTGAGGGTGATCCGGCAGCGAAAAGTCCCGGTGAGACCATCTTCTGTTATCCGTCGATTATCGCTTTAACACATTATCGAATTGCCCATGAACTGTATCATTTGGGAGTGGACCTGATTCCGAGAATTATTACGGAAATGGCGCACTCTAAAACGGGCATCGATATTCATCCGGGTGCGGAGATCGACGAATCATTCTTTATTGACCATGGAACGGGCACTGTTATCGGAGAGACGTGCATCATTGGGAAGCATGTACGTATTTATCAGGGGGTCACGCTCGGCGCCAAGTCATTCCCGAAGGACGATGCCGGCAAGCTCATCAAAGGCATTGCGCGCCATCCGGTGGTGGAAGATCGTGTTACGATCTATTCCGGTGCAACGATTCTCGGTCGAATCACCATAGGGGAACGTTCAACCATCGGGGGGAATGTCTGGCTCACACAGTCGGTGCCACCGCATTCCAAGATCATCCAGTATAAATCCGAGGAATAACAATACAGCAACTCGTTTTCTCGGACGCGACAAGAACTCTCTGTCGCGTCCGAGAAAACGAGTGAAGATGATAACAGGACGAGAAAGCCCCTCCATTACGAAGGGGAGGCTTCCTCGTCTTCTTTTTTTTCCTGTGTGTCACTGGTGACAATGCGTTGTTCAACGGTGAGTTGCGGGAATGGTATAACCCAGTTGCAGGTTGTTGCTGTATTAACTGCAGTTTTTTGAATTAACCGCTCAAGCTGAAAGCAAGCCGAGGCAACATCGCCAGTAAATGCTGCATAAATGGCGATATCGAGGGAAGATGCGCCGGCTTCCTTGAAATCTACGGTGAGAGAGACCAAATTGTGATCGTAGCCTTCTTTGGTGAACGCGGCTCTCACTGATGCTTCAAGACGTTCCGGGATTGCCGTAGTGGCTTCGGATTGGTGACGATAATCGACGCCGAATGTTGAACGCACATTGAAGCCTCCTGAAAGATTTGCAGGTTCCTTCGCGAGGAAGTCTGTCGTGATATAGGTTTTCGGGGTGTTTCCGAAAAGGGTCAAGACCACGTATTCGGATGTTTGCGAAGCTATTTGGCCAAAGGTATCATCATTGAGGCAGACCCAATCACCGGGGTCAGTGGGGAACCATCTTTCGTCTTCACTATAGGGGCGAGAGCTGCGGTTGATGAGGTCGTCGAGCCGTACACGAAGACGAGCACCGCTTAATGCTGGATTGATCAAGGTGGTGTAATAGTGGAGTCGTTCCACACGAAAGGGTAAACCATTATACACAATGCGCTCCCCCTCACGGACAGCTCCAAGATTGAGGAGAAGTTTGGTCTGTTCGAAAAAGGCGCCTATGCCTTGTTTTGCAGACCACGCAATGGATACGACGAGAACAATGGACAAACCGAGGAGAACCCAATCGCCTGAGACATACAAAACAGCCAAGCCGCTTGAAACAGACATGAGGACGACAAAAGCACTGATGCTGATATCAAGCAGACGAAACGCAAAACCATCGCTTCGGAAGCGCCCGGAAAGAATACGTTGGCGAAAAAGTGCATGGAAGGCACGAAGAACGACAAGAACGCCGAAAAAAATTCCTATGGCAATAAGGAGATTTTTGCCTCGTGTCTTAAAAAACATCGCAAACAGGCCACTTATCGTTTCGGTCAAAGAACCCCGGTCATCAAGGATTTGCTGGAGCTGCAATGTTGCCACGGCGATGTCGTTTTCGACTTGTGCCTGTTGTTCAAGGAGTCGTTTCTTTTCCGTGTCAAGATAGGTGTCGATGACTCTGACTTCGGTCGCATCGGCAAGGTCGTTGATTCGCTTGAGGGCTTGATCAATTTTCGAGAGCAAAGCTTTTTTGGAGGCGATTTCTGTACGATACGCCTCTATTTTTCTCGGGCGTTGGGTAAACTGGCGGAGTTCGCGGAATAAGGGGCCCAGCAGCGCTTGCAACTCGGATTTCCAATCCACGTCTTCTACTGTTCCGGGCTTGAATTCAAGACTCGACAGACCCGATGCTATTTCGCGAAGAGACCGGCGTTGTTTGTTTAAGACCGCTTCGGTATTTTGTATGTCGGTCTTGATGCTGTTACGCTCGTCTTCGGTTTTGGCCCGGGATAATGCCCGTCCAAGCTTAACTAATTTGGCCTCATTATTCGTCACTGTTTCGAGCAGTGAGCCCACGGCATCGATGAATTCGGCTTCCCGAGATCTATCAAACGTCACGGGAGAATTGTCCACAGGCTTCGCGCCATCTTCGGCTGAAACCAATGCGGGTGTTTCCGTCGTGTTCTGGGCATGTCCGGAAGAGACTGGAGAGATACCAACGGACAGCAGGCACAATAGCGCCACGCAGCCAACGTACCCCCAAATACTGTGTTTCATATATGATCGCTGAAAAAGGTTAGTTGCTTTCGGAATTAAGGCAGTGCTTCTGGTATAGGGCAAAGATGTTGTCAACGACTCCGGGGATGGGTTGTGGGCCGGCGTCGCGGGCCTGTTGGAGTTGTTCACATCCTTTGAGCGACTCCCCCTTCTGGATAAGCGCCCGCGCCAGCAGTAAACGGTTCAAGGCGAAATTTGGACCATATGATACGGCACGCTGGAAGTGTTCGATGGCAATCGCCATATTGCCAATACTTTCCGGTGGGTCGGGAGCCTTGAAAAAGAGCTCTCCAAGCACACGGTCAGGCCCTCCTTTTGCGATGGAGGGGTCAAGCCGGGCAGCTTCGTACGCATATTTTTCGATGAGCGGTACAACGTCGAGCCCTTCCAACATCTTTTTTACGAAAGAATCATATTTGATTTTGTATCCAAGCAAAATTGCTGTGACAAGTTGCGCAGCAGCGCTATCGGGCATGGCCGTAACGGCTTTTTGAGCCCAGTAGAGACCTTTTTCGGCTAAGATTTCCCGATTCCCGTCATTGGCGCGAATAAGGCTGTCACTGCATAAGGCTGCGTTCAAGGCTGCATGCGGGTCGGAGCGGGCCTGCGCAATGAACTCGGCTTCCATTTGCGGGGTGCAACTGTCAAAAAAGTCCATGTCGGCGGCTGACGCACCGGTAGAAATGAGCAGAACCAGGGCCATCATGCCAATTGTAATTTTCCACGACATAACAACCTCCTCAAAGAGTTGGTGAGGATCACACGGAGGACTCGTCGTCGAGTCCTCGCTCCACTGCATCCAGATTTTCGCGCACCATGGTGATATGTTCACGGTACTCGTGAACGAGTTTCGCATTTTCTGCGCGTTTTGTCGCGAGAAGTTCTTCAAGTTCTTTGGGGTCGGCTGTGCCATATTCCGTTTGGGCGCGTTGCTCTAAGTCCTTGAGTTGCGCCGTCAGGTTGTCGAGATTTTGTTCTGCTCGGACTTTGTCATCGCGCAACCGTTCGTATTCACGACGTAAATCAGCTAATTCTTTTTCCAATACGGCATCGTTTGCCGTGGTGTTGTCATTTGTTTTGGACATCGGTCACTTCCTTGTAGAGGTTCCAAATAAGTTCAGTTTCCGGTGTTTCCGGGGTGAGATTATCCTGGAGAAACTGGCGCAGTCCTACGCCTTCGCGAGTTCGTTTCCAGGCAAGACGCTCAAGTCCTTCAAGAAAACGAGATTCGCTGGATTGTCCTTCCGGTTCAACAGGAAAATCCTGGTCCGGGAAGACATCATAAAAGGGAAGGTGCGGCACGGGCCAATGTTCAATATCATCGCATCCGGGAACCCAGTATGAGGCGGCCGGAATACGCTTTAAAGACCGTTGAGAAAACGTGAGACGCACAATATTGCCCGGATTGGCCCAACGAGTTTGACCACACGTTTCCGTTGGTTGGGGGCGGTGGATATGCCCATTGACGACCCAGTCCACTCCGGGAATCTCGCTGATGCGTATGGGACGATCACGAAAATCGGGAAATCCTATTCCATGGTGGCTTATCCAGACAACCGTTTCATCTTCTTCTTTGTCATAGTGTGTGGGGAGCGGAGTTCCATCCGGCGATGCGCCAAGCACCACATTGGCGCCTGGCATATGAGCGCGTAGAACGGGGCCTGCCTCTTTCATCACATGCACTACACCCGCTTCTTCCAAAACAGCCAAAGAAACATCCGTCGTCAATCGCGCTTCGTATTTATCATGATTGCCAACCAAGACATACGGCGTGTAGTCGCGGAATAGAGCGATCAAGGCCACAAGTAAATTGTTGGGGTTCTCACGAGGCCAATGAAAGAGGTCTCCCAAAAATACGGGAAGCATATCGCGTTTGGCTGCTTCAATAAGGCATGCCTCGACTTTTGCAAGAATCTGTTCCTGATATCCTTCCAAGCGCTGTCCTGGGGGGCGGCCTGCCAAATGCGCATCCGCAATAAAGAAGAAGCCCGATGTGTGAATTTCGGGAAGCGTTGTCATTTGGTACTCCGTACGTCTTCGTCATTCGCCCTCGATTCGTGAAGAAAGCGCGTGGCATGGGCTTCGTCCAGATCCGCACCGCACAATGGACAATGTCCTATCTCAGTAAGTCGTTTTTCAATCTGCACACGGCAATGCTCCAGCTTGGATTGCTCGGCAATGCAGCGTTGGCGAGCGCGTTCAACATCTTGCCGGCTCTTTGTGAGACGAGGAATAAGCCCTGCCAGGTCGCTGACATCGCGGAGTTCTGGAACCGGTGTGAGCTTGGCAAGCGCCACGGCATTTTTGCGTAAAAGGTGGGATGCGTTCGTTTTGTTGCGTAGTGCCGTTATCACGTCCTCCAGACGGTCGATTGCGGTAAGATCGGGAGGTGCCACAAGACCTGTGGTCGCTTGGGTGCGATGTGTAGCGACTTTGAGCCCGGCTTTGAGAGTATCAAGACGTTGGCGAATGGCATTGAGACCTGTCGTATCGAATAATACCGGAGCAGGTTGGGCAGTACCGAGGACTCGGAGTCGGGATGCCGTCGAGTCAGCGTCGTTCTGCTTCTGCAGAAAGCGATCAATGAAGTTGCGCAATGACGTGCTTGGAAAAAGTGTAGGAGCAGGGAGCATTGGGTCAATTGACCGCTTTTTTCGTTGAGCAATGTCGTGCGCGTTCGTCAGATCCCGATAGGTTCGGAGCAGGCGAGCCAGATTGCCCGATGGCCATAATCCCGGAGGGGCAATAAGAGCAGCCATGGCCCGATGTTTTGCCGTGGCCGTATGAATTGTCGTGTTCAGGGCGTTTTGCGTGTGCAATATGTCATGGAGGCGAGAGACCGCATCGGCTACGACATGATGTTCGCGCAAAAGTCGGTTGGCAGTCTCTACGGTGAGTTCAATGGCAGGAAGCGGGGCAAGTTGGTCAAGGAATCGGGCGGTGTCCGCCATTTCCCGGTTCAATCGCTTGAGGTCTTTTTTGGACGAGCGTTCTTTTTCGGCAAGACGCTTTTGCATGGCCAGCAAGTGCGCTGACTCCGAAGACGATGCAAAAAACGAGGCTTGGACCGGTCCGGACTCGCGAAACAAGAACACAGGTTCGCGCTGGTTGCCGATGTGGACATCAAGCGTTTTTCCCCCCTCTATATCGACTTGATCCAAGCGGAGGAGGCTGCGGATATCGTCCGGTGGACGACGACCAAACTTTGCAAACACTTCAGGGGCTTCACGGTTCGGATACTGCACTTCGTAGAGCGCGTAGGTTTTGCGCCGAATCCAAGTGATCGTCACATCGTCTTCGAGAACCGCACAGACACGGGCTTCTTTGGCTCCATGCCGGATAAAGTGTTGTGGAACCGGGTTTTCAGCGAGACAGCGCAATGCCTCAACCACAGCCGATTTACCGGTATTGTTGGGGCCGGATAGAATATTGAGGCCTGGTGTAAATTCGATCTCGGTATCGCCGTGTGCGAGAAAGTTTTTCAGAATCAGTTTTTTTATCATGCGATGATCGTTCCTTACCACCTTGGCTACACGAGTTGGGTATGCTTTCCAAGCGAGCTGGCCCACGATGTATTGTGGTGCTTGGTGCTCTTTTAGGCCGGCGTGCGCTGGATGATACGTCGGCCAAATGCCGGTTAGTGATTTTGACGACGCGTCTTTGGTTTTCCCCATGGGCATGCGCTGACACAGACTCCACAAATATACGGGCGAATATGGTCCTGCGTGGAGAATTCCCTGAGTTTTCTGACGCAAGCGTCCAAGTCGACCGCTTCATTTCGGGTGGCGTAATGGAGTTGAGTGTTGACATTCTTGATGGCTCCGGCTGGACAGGCATCGGTGCAGGCGGTGCATTTTCCACAATGATTGGTGAGCGGCTCATTAGGCGGCAAGGGGTGGTCGGTCAACACCGTAACCAGCCTGACCCGTGGACCATATTGCGGGGTGACAAGCAATAACGACTTGCCTTGCCATCCCAAGCCAGCGGCAATCGCGACAGCTTTATGCGATAAGTAGGAGGTAAAGCGTGTTTCGCATAAGATTTGACTCGCCGGAAGCGGGAGTGCCCGTGCACCTTCTTCTTGAAGTCGGTTCGTGAGGCGAACGGCAAGATCGTCCAGCAGGTTGTTCACACGGATGTAATGCTGCGAATACAGCGGCGTCGGTCCGGTCTTGGTCTGGTCCACGATGGCACTGGAAAGGCGTACTGCCATGGAAACAGCACGCGGAAATCCGTCAAGCAATCCTGCTGGCTCGGTTTCAATGCCGGCCAACCGTGTCGTATCGGCAACCGCGACAAGATCGGCTCCCCAGTGGAAGACGTCATCAAGCAGGGGGTGAGGTTCGGTCATGATGTACAATCCTTTGCAATTGTGGCGTAAAGGGTCGGTTTATCGCCGAGGTTTGGTCATGGACTCGGGGGACAGCAAATCTTCGACCTGTTCCTTGTCGAGTAATCCTTCTTCAAGCACAAGTTCAAGTACGCCACGTCCCGTTTCCAAGGCGTTCTTGGCTATGCGTGTTGCGTTTTCATAGCCAATAGCCGGATTGAGGGCTGTGACAATACCGATACTGCGTTCCACACTGGCACGGCAAACGTCAGCGTTAGCTGTGATGCCGCTGATGCACCGACTGGTGAGCGTGGAGACGGCTCTGGTGAGCATGGTTAATGACTGAAAGGTATTAAAGGCTATCAACGGCTCCATGACGTTGAGTTGAAGCTGACCGGCTTCGGCAGCCATGGTAATGGCTATGTCGTTGCCGATGACTTGGAAGGCTACCTGGTTCACCACTTCGGGAATGACGGGATTGACTTTCCCCGGCATGATGGATGACCCCGGTGCCATGGGAGGCAGGTTGATTTCATTGATCCCGGTCCGAGGGCCACTACTCAGCAAACGCAGGTCGTTGCAGATTTTCGACAACTTGACGGCAAGGCGTTTGAGCATACCGGAAAAGGCCACGAATGCCCCCATATCCGAGGTCGCTTCAACAAGATTTTCCGCCGGTTTCAAGCTCAGGTTGGTCATACGCGCCAGTTCTTCAACAGCAAGGCCGGCATAATCGGATCGGGCATTGATGCCTGTGCCAATGGCGGTTGCCCCGAGGTTGACTTCACAGAAGAGGTCGGCCGCGTCTCGAATGCGATCAATATCTTCCTTGATCGTCACACGGAAGCCATCGAATTCTTGGCCCAGCGTCATGGGAACCGCGTCCTGGAGTTGGGTACGACCCATTTTAATAATATCTGAAAATTCTACAGCCTTTTGTTTGAGTTCGTATGCCAATCCGGAGAGTGCCTCAGTCAGTTCTGAATAGCTGAGCAAAATGGCAAGGCGTAGAGCCGTCGGATACGCATCGTTTGTGGACTGTGCCATATTGACATGCGTATTGGGGTGAAGTTTGTCGTAGTGACCACGGTTGTGCCCAAGAATTTCAAGGGCACGGTTCGCAATGACTTCGTTGGCGTTCATGTTGGTGGACGTTCCAGCACCGCCTTGAATCATATCCACAACAAAATGATCGTGAAGTTTTTCTTCCAAAATTTCATCGCAAGCAGCAATGATCGCGCGTCCAACGTCAGGATCAAGCTCTTTGAGTTTGATATTGGCCTTGGCTGCGGCCTTTTTCACATAGGCCAGAGCCTTGATGAGATTCGGAAAATGGAACAACGGGATGCCGGTGATGTGATAGTTCTCCAGCGCACGCAATGTTTGAATGCCGAAGTATGCATCGGAGGGAACATCCTTCTCCCCTAAAAGGTCATGCTCGCGTCGAGTTTTTCCGCCGAAGAGGCCGGTTGCACACCCCAATGTGGCCACATTGCCGGCGCGTTGCAAGCGATCCGTCGTGAGACTTACAATTTGTGTAAGGATGAGACGAGCGGCTTCGGGACGTTCTGTGAAAAAGGTTTCCAGGCCCGGCTTACCAATGGAGAGTGCTGTCGTTGGAACCACTGCGAGACAGGAGTTCCGGTGGGTTTCTTCAGCGAGGATAAGTCCTTCTCCTACGACGCTCCCTTCTCCGATACGTCCAAGCACACGATTTTCGTAATCTCCTTTTACAATCTCCACTTCTCCGGAAAGAATGAAGAAGCATTCCTGCCGAGGTGTGTTGCTACGAAAGAGATATTCCCCTAATGTAAAATGCCGTTCTTCGATAAAATGCGCTAACTCCGCCAGGTCGTCTTCGTGCAACGGAGCAAATAATACAAACTGGCGTAGTTTCGAGAGAGAATCTGTCATGTGGAACTCCTGTGGAAGGCTCAGAGGGGTTGATGATTCGCCGGTTGTGATGTTCTGATTGGTCACATGCATATAACTCTTGACGGGCAACATCAACTCATTGGAGAGAAGGGCGAACTCTCACCAAAAAGGAATCGCAGAATTTTTGTTTGCAAAGCGTACGGTGTCGACAATGATACGTATTCTTTGGCTACGCTCTTTCTTCTTCCATCCCACCTCAGCCCCTGGTAGAAGGGGGCCATGAAACGACTGTACCTGAGAAAAGGCGAGGATCGACGGCTTCGAGCCGGACATTTATGGGTCTTCAGTAACGAAGTGGATACGACACGTTCTCCTCTTGCGGACTTTGCTCCGGGGGATGAAGCGTTAATAATGGCCGCATCTGGCCGACCTCTTGGTGTAGGCTATGTCAATCCCGGAGCGCTTATCTGCGCCCGAATCGTGGGATACGATGAAGGCGATCGCCTTGATGAGGCATTGATTGCTCGGCGCATTGCGTCGGCTGTGTCTCTACGACAACGATTTTACAGGGAATCATGTTATCGTCTGGTGTATGGAGAAGGTGACTTTCTTCCCGGATTGGTCGTGGACCGATTCAACGATGTTTTTGTGCTTCAGGCAACGACAGCCGGCATTGAGCGCCGCATTGATTTGGTGACTTCGGTCTTGGTCGACATGTTTGCTCCTCGTGCCGTTCTTGCTGCAAATGACGCGGCTGTGCGCAGTCTGGAAGGACTCGAACGCGAACGCGAACATCGTGATCTTTATGGCGAAGCTCCGGAAAAGCTTGTTGTCAATGAAGCTGGAGCCGAATTTATGGTCGATGCGAAACATGGCCAGAAAACCGGATGGTTTTTCGACATGCGGGACAACCGGTTACGCCTGGCGGGATTGTGCCGGGAGAAGCGTGTGCTTGATCTATACTCATACGCTGGCGCTTTCGGCATTCAAGCTGGATTGGCCGGAGCCGCTGAAGTAATTTGTGTGGACTCCTCTCCCTTGGCGGTAGCCGCTATTCGTGAGAATGCAGTACGGAATGGAGCCTCAACTGTGACAGCACAACCCGCTGATGTGGAAGATGCCTTGAACGGCTTTATCGACGCGGGAGAACAATTCGATGTTATCTGTCTCGACCCTCCTGCCTTTGTGAAACGTAAAAAGGATTTCAAGAAAGGGCTTGTCGCGTATGAACGCGTCAACCGGCTTGCCATGGAATGCTTGACTGATGATGCGATATTGATGTCATGTTCGTGTTCAAGCCATGTTTCAGATAAAGACTTGCGTGATGTTGCGCGAAAAGCTGGTATCAATGCCGGGCGTTCACTGCAAATGGTATATGCAGGTGGTCAGGGTCCTGATCATCCTGTGCATCCAGCAATGGATGAAACGCGTTACCTCAAAGCTCTGGTATTTCGCGTACACAATTAATCAACTATAAGGTGTCACGGATATTTCCGCACTCTGATAGTATTTCCCCATAGTGACGGTTGAACGAGACCCAGTGTGGCGACAAATTTCCACGGCTGGGTCTCTTTTTTTTGTAATAAATAATATTCCGATTTGGTTTTCAATTTGGCATATACATGGCATAGTCTTTGTTCAGCACTGAAGCCACAAGGGGGCTTGCATCACTTTTTTTGATGATTTGGCGTAAGGAGGTGTATATGGGACGCTATCAGAACAGAGGACGTCTGCATTTTGGAGGAGTTATATCATGTTGTTTTCTCCTGATGTTTACCACGGTGTTGTCGTCATATTCCTTGGCACAAACAGAGAAAATCATTGTGTCGATAAGTAATGGATCTCAAGATACATCATCTCTGTACACGTACGATACAAACGGAACCAATCAGACAGCGCTTTTTGATTTCTCAAATCAGCCCAAAGATACGTCTGGGCTCATCACAGGGGTGCATGTCTCTTCGGGGGGACAGTATATATATTTCAGCTCGAATAATAATCAGCTGTATACGCCGTCTCGATATAACTTGTTTCAGCTTACTTCCAACGCTTCACAGTTACATCAGCTGACTCCAGGACCAAATTCAGGTGATTTTTCGCAAACGTGTTCAACCGATTGCGGCAAAGTTTCCGGTGTTGTGGATAAAGGCAATGGAGAACCTTACGCTAATGCGCCAGTGTTCCTTGAAGGTATGGATTTGCAATACTCTCAGAGTGACGGAAGTTTCGAATTTACTAATGTGCCGCCTGGAGAACGATGGCTCATGGCCTATCGACCCGGTGATTCTACGGTTTTTGACTCCCAAGCCGTGAGTGTTGCAGCCGGAGCTCCTGTTGTGGCGACACTTATTCCGAACACAACACTCAAATCGAATTTTCAAAACCCCGTGCCGTATTCGGATAGGTTGTATTTTATTTTGTCGTCGACCTCGGTGCAATGGATCACTCCGGGGCAAAACACGGCCCATACCGTGTATACGGCAACAGGTTCGTGTTCAGGCATTCCCGACATCGATGGTATGGATGTGAATCCGATTGATGGAACTGTCGCCGTTGCCGACTATCAGACGGGATGCACCACCAATGCTGGAATATATACCATGGATAAGGATGGTGCCAATCCAACACTTCGCGTTGATATGAAATCGGATACTAACTGGTGTGGTGTTTCCGATGTCGCGTTTTCGCCTGACGGGACTCGACTTGCGGTGGTGGGATGTTATAATTTTTCAACCAATCTGATTATCTACGACACCTCTTCCTGGGCGATTTTGGGATATGTCACATTTTCCGACTCTGCGTACACCATCTACAACACAAGCATTTATGGCTTCAGCCCTAGTGGGGACTGGTTACTCTATTCCGCGTATACCACCGACCCCGCCTTGGGGATGTTGGCGAAAATTAAAGTGAATACCGACGGATCAATTGATAGTACGCAAAATCAGTCTCTTGTGCATAATGTCCCCATTGCCGGTGCCACCTGGGCGACGTTGAGTAATGGGCCGACTCCTCAGTATACGTTGAGCGTTCAAAAGAATGGAACCGGATCCGGGAAAGTGACAAGCAATCCGGCTGGTATCGATTGCGGACAGGATTGTTCCCAAGCATACGATGAGAACACCCAGGTTGTTTTGACGGCAACCGCTGATCAAGGCTCGGCTTTTAAGGGGTGGAACGGAGCGAATTGTTCTGGCACCGGAACATGTACCGTTACCATGACCAGCACACAGAGTGTCATCGCAACCTTTGATCTGAATTCTTCGTCAACTGCGGTTATTTTACCCGTCATTTTGACCATTTTAGGGGAGTGACCTACGCGTTCAATATGGACAACATTGCGTATGCCTTCTTGCTGTGCGGCATGATAGCGAATGAAAAACGGCCCGGCGGAATTTCCGTCGGGCCGTTTTGCGTGTGTGTGGCTTGCGTTGGTTGGTGTGACTGTGGGTTATTTTTTCTCTTCTTCGTGTGAAATTTTATAGGCGTCGTCTATGTCGCCGCCGTGAGCCATGCCGGCTGCGGCCATGGTGTCTTCAAGTTTGCGCGACAGGTTTTTAACGAATCCCCAAAAGGTGTCCATGTCGCTCTTTTCAAAGTATTCGGAATTAAGGCCAGCAGAGGCTTCCTTGACTTTTTCATTGCCGAATCCAGTAAGCAAAACGGTGTGAATTCCTGGACACAGTTTTTTGAGGGCAGAAATGACTTCAAGACCATCCTTGCCCGGCATTTTGAAGTCGACAACAGCGGCGTCGATATCAAGTTTTTCGGCAAGACGAAGGGCTTCATCTCCCGATTCGGCCAAGATTGGCTCGAATCCTTTGAGCCGGATACGTTCGGCCATGGATTCCAGAAAGTCGCGTTCGTCATCAACGAGGAGAATCTTCTTTTTGGTGCTCATGGTGTATCTCCTTATAAAAGAGGGCGATGGCGTGACTTAGTGTCCGCCAGAACCGAGTATGCCGGAGGCGGCCAAACACAACACCAGGATTTCCAGGATACAGATGGTAGCGTATATTTTGTTACCACGTTTCAGGTATCCCGGCAGTAAGACAAGATAACAAATGATTGTCATCACGGCCAGAAGGGCAAGGCCGATGAAATTGACAAAGTCGCCTTTGTCGAGCAGTGCCAGCCATTCCCAGCCGACGGGAGAATTCGTGGCTGCGATGTATTCATGAATGCCATGATTCCAATTCGTTACTACGAGATCAATGGGAACATGCGGTTCCAAAACGCCGGCCATGTATAAGGTGTAGGTGATGAGCATCAAGACGATGCCGGTCCAAGCACCGTATTGTAACAGATTGGCGTAGGTGATTTGTTCCGGTCTAGGGGCCGCTTTTTGTTCGAGTTCCGTGGACATGTCTGCCTCCTGTGTTATCCGAGAAATCCCAGGCCCAGTCCTTTATCCAGGGCCTTGAGGCCGGCGAAAAAGAGTACGCCGATGACCATGTAGCGAATGAAGGTCGGTTTGGCTTTTGTCAGAAGACGCACGCCGACAAACGACCCCAGCATGAGGCCGACGATCGACGGAATGGCCATGAGGGGAATGACGCAACCTTGATTCATGTAGATCCAGGCAGCCGAGGTATCGGTGATGGACAACAGAAATTTACTGGTCGCAACGGAAATTTTGAGCGGAACCCCCATGAGCAAGTTCAGCACGGGGACGTTGGCCCAACCCGCGCCAAGACCGAACATGCCGGCGAGAACACCAATAAAGATGAACATAATCAAGCCAAGCAACGTGCGGTGGGTTTTCCATTCTACCATTTGCCCGAGGGATTCATCTTTGTACACGCCGTGAATGCCCAGCGCCATACCAATAGCGTCCTGTTTGGTGACCACGGGGTTGGCCGTGTTTTTCGAACAGAGCAGCAACACGGCGATACCAACAATTGTTCCGCCAAGGCAGGCTTGAACAATATTCGGGTCTAAACTTGAAAGATATAGGCCGAGCATGGCTCCGCCGATGGAACAAGTTGAGGCAATAATAGCGACGGGGAGCGCTAATCGAAGACTTGCTAAATTCCTTCGTAAAAGACCGGGACCGGCTGCCAATGCACCAGCCAAGGCCACCATAAGGCCCGCGCCTCTGACGAAGTCGATATGGAACGGAAAGAATCCGCTCACCAGGGGAACATACAAAACACCGCCGCCAACCCCGGCAAGAACAGCGATGATGCCCAGGACGAAGCAGAAGAAGAACAGTACCAGAGGCCAAAACCACCACGGTTTTCCGCCTCCTCCCTGAGCCATGTCCTCGGCGGCCATGGCAGCCACTGGTCCGAGAACGACAAGAAACGTCGCAAGCGGTACCGACCGACCGATCCAAGCAGTGAGTTTTTGCAACATCGGATTGACTCCGGTTAAAAATTGAAATACTCGTGTTCCATATTGAAACGTTGGCGGAGTGTATTTGTTTCGAAATGCCAAGTCAACCCAGAGATTGTGCGAAAATGAACAAAAAGAAACTTCTTCTTGTTGATGATGAGCGTGACTTTATTAACACAATGGCGGAGCGGCTTGCCTTTCGAGGGTTTGATCCCGTTGTTGCTTATACAGGACAAGACGCGCTGGCTTTGTGTCAAAATGAAACGTTTGATTGTGTCATTTTGGATTTGAGGATGCCGGAAATGGACGGCATAGAGGTCCTGGGCCGGCTGCGTGAATTGTTCCCGACGCTTCGTGTTATTATTCTGACTGGTCATGGTCACAATAAAGAGCGGGAAGAGTGTATGAGACTCGGCGCATTCGAGTACCGCAACAAACCCGTGGAGATGGGGGTGCTTCTGGAAATCCTCAATGCTGCCACATGTGGTCCGAACATATGAAACTCTCAGAAGACGTTAAAAATTTCATTAAGCCACGTTTTTGGGCCTTGGAAACGCAAGAAGGTGCTTGGGACAATCAGCTCTTCAATTATCGACGTATCTGGTTAGGCTCTGTGCTCTTGCTTCTTGCTGTATCCCTTGTTCCACTCACTGCAATGTTCGTTACGGATTATCAGCTTTCCAGTAAAACCATGGAAAATGAACATACGCAACGAATACTTCGCCTCGTATCTAATACCAAGAGAACATTGGCATATTTTTTAGGAGAGCGCCTGTCCGCGCTGAAATTTACGCTTGAAGAAGAGTCGTTCGAGTCACTGACGGCGCCCAAACGCCTGGAAATCGTATTGCGTAATCTGAAAGCTGGCTTTGGTGGGTTTCTCGACCTTGGTGTGATCGAAGAATCTGGCCTTCAGGTCGCCTATTGTGGTTCGTTTGATTTGCAGGGGCGTCAGTATAGTAATCAAGATTGGTTCAAAAATACATTGGCGCAAGGTGAATATGTTTCCGATGTTTTTCTTGGACACCGGAAGATTCCCCATATGATTGTCGCCGTGAGATCAAGGCGGCCCGATGGAACACCATTTGTTCTTCGCGCGACGGTTGATATCGAGCATTTTTATGATGTTCTCGAACATCTTGAATTAACTCCTAAAAGTCAGACGCTGCTTCTTAATCATGATGGGGTGTTGCAAATGCCGTCATCGACGTACGGCAACGTGCTCGATCCTGCTCCGTTGGAAGTACCGCCATACGCCGAGCACACAGCGCTCTATGAAACTCATGAAGAAGGGGGCGTCAGTCTTATCGTTGGTTATGCGTATATCGCCAATACGCCATTTATATTGATGATTGTTGAGAACAAAGCGCAAATCATGAAGGGATGGCATCTTTTACGGAGGCAACTCCTATGGTTTTATATCGGGAGTATTATTGTCATTTTGATTGTGGTGTTGGGGATGTCGACTTATATGGTTAACAAGGTGTTCGAAGCGGACCAGAGTCGTGAACGCGCTTTACATCATGTTGAATATACCAATCGACTGGCATCCATAGGTCGATTGTCTGCAGGCGTTGCCCACGAGATCAATAATCCTCTCGCTATCATTAATGAAAAAGCCGGTCTGCTCAAAGATTTATTTGAAATTAAAAAGGAATATCAAGATGATGAGCGTCTGCTTGGTATTGTCGACAGCATTCTCACGTCGGTAGCGCGATGCGGAGCAATTACCAAACAGCTCCTCGGTTTTGCCCGCCATTTTGAAGTTGATGTACGGGCTGTCAATATCTCCGAAGTCATCGAAGATGTATTGAGTTTTCTGCGCAAAGAAGCCCTGTACCGCAATATTACCCTCGAGGTAGACATTCCCGCCGATGTGCCGCAGATTATAAGTGACCGAGGAAAGCTCCAACAGATTTTTGTCAACCTCGTGAATAATGCATTTCAGGCCGTGGAAAAAAACGGCACGGTGACCATTCGTGCACAGGCTGCAGAAGATAACGGTGTGATAGCTCGGGTTTCCGACACTGGCTGTGGGATCAGCCGAGAAAACCTGGAAAAAATTTTCGATCCTTTTTTCAGTACGAAAAAATCAGTTGGTGGAACCGGGTTGGGGTTGTCGATTACCTACGGGCTTGTGCGGAAACTGCGCGGACGGATTACGGTGGAAAGCGAACTTGGACAGGGAACGACTTTCACCATCACTCTTCCCCCCATTCTCAAGGGAGTACGCAATGAAAATCCTACTTGTTGATGACGAAGTGGAACTGGTTTCGACTTTGGCTGAACGTATGACTATGCGTGGCATCGATGCCGATTGGGCACAGTCCCCGGCACAAGCCATGGAGAAAGTCGGTTCAGAAGCTTATGACCTTGCTGTCCTTGATGTGAAAATGCCGGGGATGAGTGGCCTGGAACTCAAGCGAAAGCTTGCTGATATCGCGCCGGACATGAAGTATATTTTTATTACCGGTCATGGTTCAAGCGCTGATTTTAAAGAAGGATCAGCTGAAGGCTCGTCGTATCTCGTCAAACCGGTCGCTTTGGATTTGTTGATGGAAAAAATTCGGGAAGCACTGTCTGAAACGGCTTAACGATAAGGAAATTCATTATGTGTCCCCTCTCACATCCTCATGATTCCAGTTTAGCCTTTTATGGTCGCATAAACGCTTCAATTTCTCATGAACTCAAAAATGTCCTGGCCATTGTTCATGAAACAGCCGGTTTGCTTGAAGATCTATGCGATATGCATAAAGAGGAGGGGGCACTGCTTGACCCAGAGCGCCTGACTCCGTTGAGTACCCGGATTTTGACGCAAATCCGTCGAGGTAATGGTATTCTTAAAAATATGAATACCTTTGCACATAGCACCGATGATGCTGTGGCGCATGTCGACGTGGCCGAGGTCGTCTCACTCATGATTGATCTGTGTGAGCGTTTTGCCGCCATGAAGCGTATTACGCTGGAGAAGGGCAGGCTTGAATCGGTTGCTCTGGCTACGAGTCCGTTTATTTTGGAGCATTTGTTGTTTTTATGCCTGATGCGCTCCATTGAGAGCCCGGATGACAATAAAAACATTGTCATTGACGTCGATACACGGCAAGGCATTGTTGTGCGTTTTAGCGGACTCGGTCCGGACCCGGAGAATGCACTTGCCGGAGCCGAGGATTTATCGAAAGATTTGGGAGCGATTGTTCGAACCGAACGTAGCGGTGAACTTGAGCTCGTCTTGAAAGCCTGAATGGACGACGATGACAACACCTCTTATTGCGCTTGTCGATGACGAGCCGCATTTTGCCAAAGCGCTCGCTGCGCGTCTCGAATTGCGAGGCCTGGATATCATTCTGTGTGCCGATGCGGAGGAAGTTGCGGCGAGTCTTGGCAACCCCAACCTCAAAGCCGCAGTTGTTGACCTCATGTTGCCCGGCATCAGTGGAATTGATATTGTTCGGGCAATGAAGTCACAACGGCCTGATATAACAGCGATCATTTTGACCGGGAAAGGAAGTGTGAGTTCCGGCATCAAAGCCATGCAGGCCGGAGCGGATTCCTATCTGGAGAAACCAGTGGATATTGATGCGCTCATCGAGCAACTCGGCGTATTGCCAGCAGAGAATGCTCGTTTGTAGCTTGAAGCTTGAGAACTCCTTTCTGTTTGGAGAGAACATCTTTTAACGGCTGTTTTTGAATCGATGCGTATTGGAATTGATTTCGATAATACTTTGATCGACTACGCCGATTTGTTTTCCCGCCTTGCCCGGGAGCGTGGCTTGGTCAATGATACTGTTCCTACGGATAAAATGGCTGTCCGTGATCATATCCGTCAACATCATGCGGACGAAGACTGGCAACGCATTCAGGTCGCGGTGTATGGAGAACGCATTCACTTGGGGCGGTTTATGCCGGGGGCGCGGGAATTTATTGCGCACGGTCGTGAGCATGGGCACGAATTGTTTGTGGTGAGCCATAAGACGCGTTTTGCGCGTATCGCTCCGGATGGGCCGGATTTACGTCAGGCCGCATTGTCCTGGATGCAGGAAAACAGTTTTTTTGCACCTGTCACATCCGGTGGATTCGGGTTTGCTGAAAGTGATGTTTTTTTTGCACCAACACGCTCGGACAAAGTTGCACGAATTAATGCGCTTGATTTAGACGCCTTTATCGACGATCTACCTGAAATTCTACAACATCCTCATCTTAATCCATCAGTACGTCGTGTACTTTTCACTCAGACCGAACAATGCATTGCCGATGCTGTATGTGGGGATTGGTCGTTGCTCTTCCGCCATTTCTGGAAGATAGCTGACTGATATGATATTGTCGTGCGTTTCTGCCGCTGGAATTGTTTGAAGGCAAGGGAGGACGTCTCCCCCCTTGCTTGCCTGCCATACTTTTCTTATCAAAATTTTATATCCGATTCTTGCATGCCTATGAGGACGTTGCGAGAAACTCATCAACGGTCTGCAATGTGGCAAAAAAGAGCCCCAATGCCCCTGTGAACGCGGTATGGACATCGGCTGCGTTGACGCTATGTCCTTGGACTGTAAACGGCATCGCCGCACAGGCATCGTGGAAAAGCGTCACCGAGTATCCCATATCTACGGCTGCCCGTACCGTTGAATCGACACAGGTGTTGGTCATGCAACCGGCGACGTAAAGATGATCGATGTGGAGGGCATCGAGTCGGGCTTTGAGGTCTGTTTCCCGAAAACTGTTGGGATAGTGTTTGATGACAATGGGTTCGCCCGGTATCGGTGTGACGGCGTCGTGTATTGCTGCTCCGTGCGTGTCGGGTATCATGAAATTGACCCCGGGCCGAATGCTATGATGTTGGACATGAATCGCGGGAATCCCTGATTGACGACAGGTATCTAAAAGCCGACTCGCTGCCTGTGCAGCTTCGGGAAAATGTGGCAGGGCTAATGCTCCTTCTGGTGCGTAATCGTTCTGTATGTCGATGAGAAGCAATGCGGTTTTCATGGAATCCTCCTGGTATTGAGTCTGAATGTAGCATGCATGAAAAAGACCTTGTGGAGTATTGTCGTATTTGACAAATTACTTACAAAAAACGACATATCCCGCAGAGAGGATAGCCAATGTCTCCAGAGACACATGTTCTATTGCGGGCTGCTGTGTTGGCCCTTGATGGCGCAATGCCTTCGGCGGTGTATGGGATTTCCGATGTCTTTACGGCGGCTGAGGCGTTGTGGCATGATATTGGAGATGGAAAACTCGCCCAGATAGACGTTGTGACGGCCAATGATCGTCCGGTACTCGGTCTTGGTGGTATTGCGCTTTCACCGACACAAAGCGTTCAACAGCTACAACAAACAGTAGATATCGTATTTGTGCCACCGGTTTTTGGCGATATCGTGCTTCGTGTGCAGGACCGGTCTGTTATTGATACCCTTCAGGGATTTATCTCGGCTGGAGTGCAGATCTGTACGGTGTGCGCGGGGGCCTTTTTTGCTGCCGAAACCGGGCTTTTCGATGGTCGACGAGCGACGACCCATTGGAATCTCGTGCGGTTGTTTCGGGAACGCTATCCGTTGGTCGATCTTGATCCAACGGCTATGATTGTCGATGGGGGAACATATCTCTGTGCCGGAGGAGTTACGGCTTACCTTGATGTTTGTCTGCATATTTTGTCGACTCGTGTGGGGCCGGAGTTCTCTGCACGCTGCGCCAGAATGCTGCTCGTTGATGGCGAACGCCAGACCCAGTCTCCATATATGGACTGTGAAGACTCGACAGGTCATGGTGATGCTGTTGTTGCTAAAGCGCAAGACTATATTCGCACACGCTTGGCCGAGCCTCTTGATATAGCGACCATAGCGGAAGCATCCCGTGTTGGAACACGAACGTTGGAACGCCGATTTCAGCGCACGCTTGGCCTTACTCCGAAGCAATATCTTATGAAAAAACGACTTGATGCGGCAAAGGTATTGCTCTGTGCGACAACCCAGGACATCGGACACGTCGCACGTACTGTGGGGTATGATGATACAGCGTCGTTCCACCGACTTTTCAAGAAGAATGTCGAACTCACACCAGGTGAATATCGAAAACGTTTTGGGAGATTATAAGGAAAGTACTTATTTCAGGCTGGAAAACAACGCTGTGGCCGCAGGAGAAAACATACCGACGGCCAGCACGGCCAGGCCGATGAGTACCTTCAACATTGTCTCAATGCGGGTGATGCGAACGTCCATGGCAGCGAATCGCGCTTCCATTTTGGTGTCCATGGCGCCGAGTCGTGCTTCTATTTTGGCATCCATGGCACCAAGTCGTGCTTCTATCTTCGTCTCGAATTGGGCAACGTCTTTTCTGAGTTCGGCGAATTCCGTTCTCAGTCCAGCAAACTCTGTTTTGAGTCCGGCAAATTCTGTTTTGAGTCCGGCAAACTCTGTTCTGACTTGAGCAAGATCGCTTTTCGTAGCGAGTTCATTGGTTAACGACGTCAATACACGTGAGTCCGTGGATTGAATCGCTTCAATGATTGGCTTGGCGTTGTCCGGGCCAAGCGCGTTTTCGATGGCTTTGGATTGCTCATAGGTCAGCATGCCATGACTATGATGCGTTTCATAGCGTCCGTCAAGGGACGGGACAGAACGTCGTGGCGCTACTCTCTGGCAGCGAGCCAGAAGAGTTCTTCTAAACAGCCAACAAGTTCATCGGCCATCCCGGTTTCGGTACTCGGAGCTCCTGGTGGGGGGCCAAACAGTTCTCGCCGTTTTGCTTTCAGTATTGAGGCTGGAACGGCAGTAGGGTCGGCGCGATGCATGGTCATGGCCAGACTTTCGGCGAGTAAATACCCTTGAAGGCCTTCGCAGAAGAGACGCATTTTTTGATCGAAGTCTTCTTTCTCACGTTGCCAGTAGGTAAGCGTGGCTGCAGTAGGTGAAACGGCTAATGTTTCATGGAGAAGAGCATACAACCCATTGATGCCGGCCCCGGGCAGGCCAAGCCGCCAGCCGAGAAGCCAGCCATTACGCCAGAAGAAAAGTGAGTGGGCCAAGCCCATGCGAAGGGTCTCGTCCAATCGTTTAAAGTTTGTTGTCAAAATGGGATCGGGCCATGCTGTCGCCGGTTCACACAGTTTCCATTCCGGAACGCAGGCTCGAATTCCTGGCTGCGGGATGCCGGCCATCCGTTCGAGAAGATGAAATAACCAGGCATTGGCTTCGCATGATCCCGGCGTCTCCAAATGGGCATAGCTCAACAGATACCGGCCCTGACCGAAATGGCCGTGGATGACGAGTGGGGTTTTGTCGAGGAATGCCGGACTGAGAGTGACGCCGTATTGATTTTCCCAGTCGGTCAGCGTGTCTTCGGGCAAGCTCGAAAGGACGACGTCGGCCATCATAAAGTCCGGACCGGGCTTGCCGTATGTAGCAACAATATCGACATCCGGAGCGGTGTTCTTTTGCTGGAAGCGCGCTGGCCACCATACGGGGACGAGAGGAAAGGTCGGCCCGTCAGGCGGGCTTAATTCATGGTCACAATCCGGACATGCTTGGACGTGCCCGCTGGCAAAATGCTGTAATCGATTGGCAAATGGTTTGCGCGACCAGGGACAAAGGCCCAAACCTCCGGGGTCGGATAACGCCAAGCCGGCTCCACCGCAAAAGCCGAGGTAATTTCCACCTGAGGCCACAAAGGCGCGAATCGCTTCAAGTCCCGTCCGACCGAGTGCTTCGGCCTTTTTTTTGGCAAATCCACCAGGAACGACCAGAAGTTGAGGAGGATCAACCAGAAGCAGGCCTGTCGTGATTTCTCGGGCTCGTACGAGTCGGAACGGAATTGAAAAATGGGTCAGGGCGCGAACGAGTAAAAGGCCCCAGAGATGAGACTCATCCCACAAAACATAAAGCGGCTCGGCCATGGAACACCGGAAGGTTAAGGTTGCATTAAGGAAAAGCGCCAACACCGTTTACTATGTAGCCGACTTTTCAGAATAACACAAAGAAACGGGAGAGAACAGAGGGCGTTTGAAGTCAAAAAGCCAGGAGAGAGTGTTCGTTTTTTCGGTGAGTTGCGGGAATTAATCGGAAAAAGCCGGGCATCGGTGTCGTGACAATGCAAACGAACTGATGTATTGCCAATCTGCGGTACGCTTTCAAGCCGCCAAAATACTATCAAAGTTAATTTCCTGATACGGAGCGGGAGTCCGTTCCCACGACAAGGCGACCTGGTCGCCGATTTTGTTTTGAGGAGAGGTGCATGACGAACAAAGCATTACAAAAAGGGTATGAACCCCAAGACGTTGAGGCCAAATGGCTTGATCACTGGACGGAGAACAAAACGTTCACCGCGGACCCTGAAGCCCCGGGAGAACCGTTTTCCATTGTTATTCCCCCACCGAACGTCACGGGTGCCCTTCACATCGGCCATGCCCTCAACATTACGTTGCAGGACATTTTATGCCGACATCGTCGTCAGAAAGGCATGAATGTTCTCTGGGTACCGGGTATGGACCATGCCGGGATTGCCACACAAAATGTGGTTGAACGCGCCTTGGCGACTGAAGGAAAATCCCGCACTGATTTTACGCGTGAAGCGTTCAACGAACGGGTTTGGGAGTGGAAGAAAGATTACGGCGGACGCATTTTGACGCAAATCCGGCGCATTGGTGCATCTGTCGACTGGACCCGCGAACGATTCACCATGGACGAAGGGCTTTCCAAAGCTGTTCGGGAAGTTTTTGTTCGTCTCTACGAGGAAGGCCTCATTTATAAAGGTGATTATATCATTAACTGGTGTAATCGTTGCCGGACGGCCCTGGCCGATTTGGAAGTCGAGTACGCTCCGCGTGTCGATGGTCTCTGGAAGATTCGGTATCCCCTGGCGGACGGTTCCGGTGATCTGGTTGTTGCGACGACGCGTCCGGAAACGATGCTCGGTGATACGGCTGTGGCCGTACATCCCGAAGACGAACGGTACCAGGAGTATATAGGAAAAACAGTCATTCTTCCCCTGGTCGGACGTCATATTCCGGTTATCGCGGACGAATATGTTGATCGCGAGTTCGGTACGGGATGCCTCAAGGTTACTCCGGCTCACGACATGAATGACTTTGAACTCGGTCGGAAGCATGGTCTTGAGGTCATCCAAGTGATCGACGATCAAGGCAACATGAATGAACAGGCTGGTGAAGCCTGGCAAGGCATGGATAAAGCTGCCTGCCGTCAAAAGATTGTTGAAGATCTGAAGAGCAAAGGTTTCCTCATCGAATTCAATGAATTCGAACATAATGTGGGTGAGTGTTACCGCTGCAAAACGGTTATCGAACCGCATGTTTCCACCCAATGGTTTGTCAATGTCCAGGGTATGGCTAAGGCCGCCCGACGGGCTGTTGAAACCGGAGAAACCCGGATTGTGCCCGAACAGTGGACCAAAACCTATTACGACTGGCTCGACAATATTCGGGACTGGTGTATCTCTCGTCAGCTCTGGTGGGGACACCGTATACCTGCCTGGACGTGCCAAGATTGCGGCCGACTTATTGTTGCGCGTGAAGATCCCACAACGTGCACCGAGTGCGGCTCGACAGCACTTGAGCAAGAAGAAGATGTGCTTGATACGTGGTTCTCTTCGGCGTTGTGGCCTTTTTCCACCTTGGGATGGCCTGACAGCACCCGTGAACTCGAAGTCTACTATCCGACATCGGTCCTTGTGACGGCATTCGATATCCTCTTCTTTTGGGTTGCCCGCATGATGATGATGGGCATCCATTTCATGGATAAAGCCCCCTTTAGTGATGTGTATATCCATGCTTTGGTGCGTGATGCCGAAGGCAAGAAGATGAGTAAGTCGGTCGGAAACGTTATCGACCCGCTCATCATGATGGATAAATATGGGACCGACTCCTTACGTTTCACCTTGACGGCCTTCGCCGCCATGGGACGCGACATCAAGCTTTCCGAAGAGCGGATTGATGGATATCGCCACTTCATGAACAAATTGTGGAACGCTTCACGGTTTGCTCTCATGAATCTACCCGACACTATCCCGGATGTAGATCTGAAGGATGTTACTGGGCATCACCATCTCTGGATTTTGCATCGACTCGAAGAAGTCAAAGAATTGGTGGATGAAGCGCTCATGGAATATCGCTTCAATGAGGCCGCTCAGGGATTGTATAGCTTTTTGTGGCGTGAGTTCTGCGACTGGTATCTGGAAATGATCAAGGTGGATTTCAATGGCGACGATGAGACCGCGAAGACTAACGCCACCAAAACGCTGCATACGGTCTTATCAGAGCTCTTGATCCTGCTGCATCCCATCATTCCATTCATTACACAGGAAATCTGGTCGCATTTGCCCGATGTTCCTGGTGACGATCTGGCGCAAGTCGCCTTCCCGGAAAAACGTCCGCAATTCAAGAACGCCGAAACGGCAACCAGAATGGATATGGTTCGCGACCTTGTTGTTGCGATTCGTAATATTCGGGCGGAGCTTTCCATCAATCCGGGATTGAAGCTGTCACCGCTTGTTCGGACCTCGTCATCTGAAGACAAAGCCTACATTGAAGAAAATATTCCGATGATTTTGTTTTTGGCTCGTCTTGAACGTATCGAGATTGGTCCGGATGTTGTGGCACCGAAGGCGAGTGCCAGTGCCGCTGTTGGTGGAAACTCGCTGTTTGTGCCTATTGCAGGCGCCGTGGACTTTGAGTCTGAACTGTCTCGCCTCGACAAGGAACTGGCAAAAGTGTCCAAAGAGTTGGCTATTGTAGAACGTAAATTGGCCAATGAGGACTTTACTGCAAAAGCTCCGGCTCATGTTGTTCAGAAGGAGCGAGAAAAAGCTGATGCTGCTTCGGAAAAGCAACGAAAGCTTCAAGGACTTTTCGATCGTATTAAAGGGCTTATGGAATAGATAGACAGAAGTCACAAAATTGACTTTATTAAAAACCCCCACTGTTCTCCATGACGCAGTGGGGGTTTTTATGATAGAGGCATTGATAATGCAACGAATTGAAGACGATGTACGAAGTCAAAAGCATTGTCATCGTCATTTTGTGAAGAAGACCGTGGCCTGTTATGCTTTGAACGTTCTTTTACCGTTGTTTCTCAGCTCAACGTTTTGTGGAGAATCGTGGCATGTTGCGCAGAATATCTGTTACTGAACTGCGTGTGGGAATGTACGTCGTGGATACGGGGCTATCGTGGATTGAGCACCCCAATCTGTACTCGGTAGAAGGAGAAATTTTTTCGGAAGCCGAGCGCGTAGCGATTTGTCAGGAAGGGTATAAAGACGTCTTTGTCGAGACGTGTCACGGCCGGTATAAATTTTCCGATGTTGATGTTGCCTATCGGAAAGAGTTTGAGAAAGAAATTAGCGCAATTGCGACGACTGAAGATATTCGGATCACCAGTGTCGATGACGAAATGGAGCAAGCACTCCGCATTCATGGCGATGCCATGGCGTATGCACATCGATTGCACCATTGTGTACGGAGCAGGAATTGTATTGATCTTGAAGGGGCAAAGCGACTTGTTCGGGATCTTGTGCTGAGTGTAATGCGGAATAGGGATGCTTTGCTTACGTTGGTTAACGTTCTTTCGGAAGAACGATATACCTATTCTCACTGCATCAATGTGGCTGTCTTAGCCACATCATTTGGGAACTTTCTTGATCTTCCGAGTTCTATGCTGGAAGAATTGGGAACTGCTGCACTATTTCATGATATTGGTAAGATTGTAGTTCCACGTTCCATTCTTAACAAGCCCGGCAAGCTGACAGAGGCTGAGTTTGAAATCATAAAGCGCCATCCCCGAGAAAGTTTCCATATGCTCAATAGGCGTCCGGGAATCAGTTCCAATGTAGCCAATGGTGTCTTGCAGCATCACGAAAAATACAATGGATCGGGGTATCCCAATCGCCTTTCTGGAGAGAGCATTAGTTTGATAGGGCGCATTATCAGCATTGCTGATGTCTATGATGCATTGACAAGCGAGCGCGTGTATAAAAGAAGTATTCTTCCGCACAAAGCACTTAGTATTATCTACAGCATGCGTGAAACAGATTATCATCCTGGAATGGCGGAACGTTTTATCAAGTGTGTCGGTATCTATCCCCCTGGGAGTATGGTGCTTGTCTCCAATGGACATATTGGGTTTGTTTGCGCTTCGCGTTCAGATTCCCCACTGACTCCAATGGTGAAGGTCGTGTTTGATGCCCATATGCTTCCGCTTGAATCGTATACAGTTGATCTTGCTGAAGCGAAAGAACTCAGCATTGTTTCGTGTCTTGATCCTGCGGATTATAACCTTGATCCGAGGATGTATCTTGTTGAATTGGAAGATGTATTACAGAATTATGCCGTATAAAAGCGGTTCCTGTAGAGGGTAGCATAGTTCAGGAGAAGGAGGTTGTGCCTGCTTCGAATTATGCCGATGTGATTTTTATGTCAGGCTCGCCCGTTTTTTCCCGTCTGCGTTCTTTCTTGAAGTCTTCTTTATGTAAATTGTGTTTGGTCATCAGTTTGTTGAGCTGCCGCGGCGTAATGCCAGCAGCCTCGGCCGTTTGACCGATGCGTCCTTCATGTCGCGTCAGTACGTCTTTCAAATAGACACGCTCGGCTTCATTCTTGGCGCGCTCACGAAACGCATGAAGTGAAAGAGAAGCGTCGACAGGGATGGCAAGTGACTCGTTTTCAAACAATTCGCTTGGAAAGACTTCTGGCGTAAGCATATGCGATGTTTCGAGGATATGAGCGCGCTCCATGAGATTTTCAAGCTCACGAACATTCCCCGGCCAGGGATAATGGGCAAAGGCGTCAAGAACAGCGGGATGAATGCCATCGACGGTTTTAGGATGGGTTTTGTTGAGCTTGGAAAGAATGTGCTCTGCTAAGCGGGGAATATCTTCTTTGCGTTCGCGTAATGGAGGAATATTGATCGGAAAAATATTGAGACGAAAATACAAATCCTTTCGAAAGCGTCCTCTTTCACATTCCGCTTTCAGATCGATATTGCTTGCTGCGATAACACGGGTGTTGACGCAAATATCGGCATCACCTCCGACGCGATGAAAGCATTTGTCCTGTAAAACTTGCAGTAATTTGACCTGCGTCGGTTCGCCAATGGTACCGACCTCATCAAGAAAAATCGTCCCTCCGGCCGCAATTTCAAATCGGCCGAGTTTACGCCTGATCGCTCCGGTGAAGGAGCCTTTTTCGTGACCGAAGAGTTCACTTTCGATCAGTGTTTCGGGAATGGCGCCACAATGTACGCTGACGAAAGGCCCACGTCCACGTTCAGACAACGAGTGGATCAAGCGGGCAATCACCCCCTTTCCAACGCCGGTTTCCCCTGCGAGAAGAACCGTGGAATCCGTCGGTGCAACCATGCGTGCCTTCTTAAAGACATCGTCCATCACCGGGTTCGTTGTGCCGACAACGTTCTCTTGGCTGCTTGATCCGGTTATTTTCCGAAAATAATCCAGCTGTTCTTCGAGACGGCGAACCTCTCGCATACTGTTGAGGACATAGCGGACTTCAATGGGATCAAGCGGCAAGGTGAGGTAGTTGCCTGCTCCTTCTTTGACCGCATTGACAGCCTCACGAATCCGTTCGGCTGGACAAAGAACGATGACTTCCGCAACGGGGTTCTTGTTCCAGACGAGCCGGGTAATACGCCTGACCCCACCGGTTTTGTCGTCGCCGTGTTCCGGCTTCAAAAGCTGTATGTCGAGGAAGACCAAATCATAGGTCTTTTCTTCCAGCCGCGCACGAATTCCAGACGTTTGGTGCTCGATATCAATACGTGCTTGGGCCGGAAAACAAGAGGCCGCGGTCTTTGCATCCGTGGTGGAAGCAACAATGAGAATACGTTGCATAGGCAATTTTTCCTTTCGAAACGGCTTGTAGCGATATGCACGTTTCCTTGCAATCTAAAAGCGGAACATACATATCCGATCTTACATATCACTTTATTAAAAGTGTTTTATTTCAGTATGTTATTTCTCGTATTGGTTTTGCAAAGGAGAGTGAAATTCATTTATTGTGAGGATGGCATGTTTCGAATTCGTCGTATACTGGACGATCTTTTACCCATTGATCGTTCGGCGTTGACTGCTGTTGCAGATATGATGGCTGAACTGTTTCCGGCAGGGCGGACCGACTCGACTCAGACTTTGGCCGAGAAATTAAAAAATCCTTTTAAGACGCGATTCCGTAGCATTGTGCTGATTGCCGAAGATAATCGGCATAAGATACGCGGATTTGCACTTTTGCTTTCTGCTCCGGACGAGGATTTTTGTTACTTGGATTTCCTGGGCTCTCATACTCGCCTGAGCGGGCGTGGTGTTGGAGCGGCGCTCTATCAACGTGTTCGCCAAGAAGCGGCTGCAATATGCCGTTCAGGCCTGTTTTTTGAGTGCCTTCCCGATGATCCGTTATTGTGTGCCGATGCTGATCTCTGTCAAGAGAATGGCCGGCGTCTTCGCTTCTATGAACGATACGGGGCGTTCCCTATTGTGGGGACGCGATATGAAACACCGGTTGAACCCGGTGGGGACTGCCCTCCATATCTTGTGTACGATAATTTGGGACGTACGCAAGCCGTATCAGCAAAGAAGCTGCAAATCATTGTTCGTGCGATCTTGGAACGGAAATACGGTGATGTATGTTCGAAAGATTATATTACCGATGTTGTTGCTTCGTTTACCAAGGCCGGTCCCGAGCTGCGTCCTCCTCGATACCAAACCGTTGAAACGGTGCGTTCAGCTCCTCCTGGAGTTGCGGCGACTATCGGTCTGACCGTTAATGACAGACATGACATTCATCATGTCAAAGAGCGTGGCTATGTCGAGGCACCGGCGAGAATCAACGCGATTCTGAAAAGTTTGGAGCCGACTGGTCTGTTCGAACGTCTTCCGGTGCGAGAACACGGTGAGTCGGCTATTGTGGCTGTGCATGACGCCGGTTTTGCGGGATATCTGAAACGAATGTGTATGTCTCTGCCTGAGACATCATCTTTGTATCCTTACGTTTTTCCTATCAGAAATCAAACCCGTCCGCCCAAAGAAATGGCGATTCGAGCGGGATATTACTGTATCGATACGTTTACCCCGCTGAACAGGAATGCCTATTTGGCTGCTCGCGGCGCAGTCAATTGCTCTTTGAGCGCTGCTGACTCCATCGTTGCAGGCCGACGTTTAGCCTATGCCCTGGTGCGTCCTCCCGGACATCACGCAGAACGTCGGGCATTCGGCGGTTTTTGTTATTTCAATTCAGCAGCGATTGCCTGTCATGCCTTGTCTCGGCACGGGACGGTCTGTCTGCTCGATATTGACTTTCACCATGGTAATGGCTCCCAGGATATTTATTATGAGCGAAGCGACGTACTCACGGTGTCCATTCATGGGCATCCCGGTTTTGCTTATCCGTATTTTTCAGGATTTAGCGATGAGACCGGAAGTGGGCCTGGGAGTGGTTTCAATCTGAATTTACCTCTTGGTGAAAATATCGACGGACGCACGTATGCGGATGTGCTCTATCGAGCGCTAGACCGAATTCGTACGTTTGCCCCGTTATTCTTGGTCGTTTCGCTGGGATTGGATACGGCGAAGGGAGACCCGACGGGAGCGTGGAATCTCAACGTCCGCGATTTTATGCGGAATGGTCGAATTATCGGTAAGCTCGGTGTGCCTACGCTTGTTGTTCAGGAGGGCGGGTATCGCATCCACGCCTTAGGACAAAACGCCAGAGCGTTTTTCTTTGGCATGGCAGAATCTATTTTTGGTTTTCGATGGCTCGAATCCGGCAAGTCGACACCAAGAGCGAAGTTGTAACTCCTATTTCGGAACTCGGCTATCTCATACGGAATGAGAAGTTCCGAGATTTATTTGCGTGTTTGGTGCAGTAGGTAAAAAAAGTGGCGTCATTGCTCAATACGCGCCGTAAAATGATATTGGCCCGAAGTTTGCCTTAACGCCATCATAATCACGTAACAACCGGACGGGAGCATTTTCCGTCGTGACAAGGAGTTTGACAATGAAGGTGTCGAGATCGCTGTTTCGTTTCGTGTGTGCCGGACTCTTTGCCGGTGTGATGATGTTCGGGATGCTGTCCAGCCCGGCTTTAGCGGCAACGCTGACCGGCATTGTCTATGAGTCCGATCTTGGAGCAGCCTTGGAAGGTGATGATGGTCAGTTCTATGTAGTCGGGCCTGAAATACTCCCAGTGGGTTGAATTTTCTTAACAATCCTCTCTGTACAATGTAGTATTCTCGACCAGGAAATGTAGAAACCACGCAGAAAACCGGTCGAAACGATGCAACATTTGGCGGGAGAATCATGAGGGCGAAACCCAAGAAACAGCCGCAGGGGACTTTTCTCTATCCGGATCTTTTGGACCAGCTCAACCCGAAAGACCCGCTTCTTCAACTGGCCAATAGAATCCCTTGGGAGCGGTTCGAAAAGGAGTTCGCCGGGCTCTACAGCGACCGGGGCCGACCGGCCAAGCCTACTCGACTG